>CANIFK010000160.1 GCA_947466555.1 Acidobacteriota bacterium
CCGGACGCTCATTCGTTTGGGCCAGCAGAACGCCCGCAAACAGGAAATAGAACCGGAAAGGCATGGAATTATTGTAGGTCCACTTTGTGACAGCAAAATGGCAGAGTTGCAAATACCACCCCAGCTGTGGCAGTCTGATAAGTTTTCCTGCCTACAAAATGCCGCCTAAATGCGTTCGCGTACTTTATCATGACCATTGCTTCGACGGCTCCGCCTCGGCGGCCATCTTCAGCCAGTTCTATCAGGACCACATCGACCCCACCGCCACCTTCCGCTACACCGGTATGGCGCACACCGCCGACCAGCTTTTTCAGGACAGTTTGTTCGACGGCGACGAGAACGCCATCGTCGATTTCAAGTATTCGCCCAACCCCAATCTCACCTGGTGGTTCGACCATCACCAGAGCGCGTTCCTAAGCCCGGCCGACGCCGAACACTTCCGCACCCAGCGCCACGGCAACTACTTCTTCGATCCCACATTCAAATCCTGCACCCTCTTCATCGCCACCATTGCGAAAGAGAAGTTCGGCTATCACAACCCCGCCCTTGATGAGCTCATCCACTGGGCCGACATCATCGATGGCGCCCAGTACAAGGACGCCGATGAAGCCGTCGCCCTGGGCGCGGCGGCCATGAAGCTCACCCTCGTCATCGAGTCCAGCAAAGGGTCCGAGACGGTGCAGAAGATCATCGGCTACATGCGCCACATGCGTCTGGACGAAATCATCGCGCTCCCGGAGATTGAAGCCATCTTCCGGCCGCTCCACGATCGCCACCTGCGCAACATCGACTTGATCCGCCAGCGTTCCCACGCCGACGGAAAAGTGGTCTTCTTCGACCTCGTCGCCGACGGCATCGAAGGCTACAACAAGTTCATCCCCTACTACCTGTTCCCGGAAAACGTCTACACCGTTTCGGTCTCCACCTCCACCTTCCGCACGAAGGTGAGCGTGGGTTCCAACCCCTGGCAGGCCGACCGTGTGACGCACAACCTCGCCACCATTTGCGAACGCTATGGCGGGGGCGGGCACCCCAAGGTCGGGGCCATCAGTTTTCCGATTGGCGCCGTCGACGACGCCCGCAAAGCGGCCGCCGAAATCGTCGCCGAACTGCACACCTAGCGCATCGTCACTTTGTACCAGCGGTCCGGCGACGAGCGCAGGAAGCGCCGTCCGCCGCCGCCTGGCATCAGCACCACTTCGCCCGGCTCCATCTCCACCGACGACGCCGTTTCCACCGCGGGTCCCTGGCCCACCGGCGTCACCGACAGCCGCGGCTTGCGCAGCAGCACCTGCTCCTGCTTTTCCACCACCGCGCGCAACACGTTTTCCGACAGCCCGTGCCGCGCCAACAGCGCCAGCGCGTCGGCGCTGGTATCGAACTGCGTCCGCTTGTGGCGGATCAGGTCCACCAGCAGCCCATCGCCCAATCCGGCGCGCGACAAAACTACCAGACCATCATTGGTCAAAATATGCCGGGGGAGAGGGATTGTTTCCGGCTCCGCCGCCATACAGCCAAACGCAAAGACAATAGCTAAGAGTGTCCTCATGCAGGTCTTATCGACGCACTGGAATCTTCCCTTAATATTTCCGCCCATCCCCCCGATAAGATCAGTGTGCTACTCCTGGCCCTCGCCTTAGCCCTACCCGATGCCTTGCTAAACCGTCCGTATGTGCCGGAGGCAAGGTGGGAGAGGGTTTCCACGCGCTGCGCCATGCCCATTCCAACAACCCGGGTCGTAGGGGGCTCCCTCCCACCCGGGTTGCAAATGTCCGGGCGCGGCGAAGTGGAGGGAGTTCCCACGGAACCGGGCGATTTCACCTTTGCCGTCGAAGTTTCCGACGGCTGCGCCCGCCGTGTCGAACAGCGGCGGATCCGCGTCATGCCGGCCCCTATTCTGCTGGCCGAGGCGGAGACGCTCGAGTATCACTGCGTCCATGGCGCGCCCCCGTTTTCCGGTGGGATCGTACGGGTTTCGGGCTCCGCGCCCGGGCGCGCCTATAGCGTAGATATTCTCGACGGCCAATGGCTCCGCGCCGCCATGCGCGACGGCCGTATCCCCACCGAAGGCTCCGCGCTCGAAGCCGACACCCTGCGCCTCACCGTCGACCCCACCAAGCTCGCCCCCGGCGCCTACAGCGCACGCCTGCGCGTCCACACCTGGGAAGGCGTCAACACACCGGAGCTCGAATTCAAACTCCGCATCGACTCTCCCCAAACCATCCTCACACCATTAACCGTTCTCCCCGCCCCGGTCGAGTTCCGCCCCCGCGTACAGATTATCGAGGCCCCCAGCCCGCGCGCCGTCGCCCCGCCCCCCGTCGAGCGCCCCGCGCCACCCACCTTCCCGAAGTACAAGCCCCGGCCCAAGCCAAAGCCCGCCGCAACGCACTCCCACGCCATTGGCCGCTCCCGCGTGCTGCCCTTCCCCAAGGTCGTCATCCCTCCCTCCAAGCCCAAGGAAGAGAAGCCCGCGGCCCCTGCAAAAGAACCCGCCAAAGACGCCAAACAGGAAAAGCCCGCGCCCAAGCAAACCGCCAAGGCCGAACCACCCAAAGCCGCGCCCCCGAAAAAAGAAGCCCCGCCGGAGCGCACTAAACCCTCGGCCATGCCCCCGGCCCCGGCCAAGCACTAAGTCGAACCTAGTAGCCCTGCTCCTTCAAACGCTCCACGTTCAAAGGCGCCGGCCCGCCCACGCGCAACAGCTTCTCCACATACTTCGCCAACACGTCGGTCTCCAGGTTCACCCGGTCGCCCGGCTGATACGCCCCCAGCGTCGTGTGCTCGTAGGTGTGCGGAATAATCGTCACCGCCAAAACACAGTTCTCCATCGAGGCGATGGTCAAACTGATCCCGTCAATCGCCACCGACCCCTTCCACACCAGATACCGGTCCAACTCCTGCGGTACGCGAATCCGCAGCCACCAATTGTTATTCCCAATCGAGGTCAACCCCAGGAACTCGCCCGTTCCATCCACGTGCCCCTGCACGATATGCCCGCCAAGCCGCCCGCCCGGCGACATCGGACGCTCCAGGTTCACGCGCCGCCCAGGCCGCAGATCGCCGATATTGGTGCGCTTCATCGTCTCCGGCGCCACGTCGGCCGAAAACCCGGAAGCCTGCGGATCGACAGCCGTTAAGCAAACCCCGTTCACCGCGATACTCGCCCCGGCAAACGCGTCGCCCATCACGGTCGAACAACCGATCCGCAGCCGCGCGCCCTCGCCCCGCCGCTCGATCGCAACCACCGTCCCCTGCTCCTCCACAATCCCGGTAAACATCAGCCGCGCGCCCCCCGCGCCACCCAGGCCTCCACCGCGAACTCATCCCGGCTCATCGGGTGCAGCCGCACGTCGCGGAACAGCATCGCGTCCGCCCTCCGCCGCCGCCCACGCCCGCCGGCCACCGGCAGCGATTGCAACCCACCGAAAATCTTCGGCGCGTAGTAGAAGAAGATCTTGTCGACAATCCCCGAGTCGAGCGCCGCACCGTTCACCTTACTGCCAGCCTCAATCATCAGCGATTGATACTGCCGCCCCGCCAACAACTCCACCAGCGCCCGCAGATTCGTCCGCCCGTCCGGCCCATCGAGCACCGCAATCTCCACGCCCTCCCGCTCCAGCGCCCGCCGCCGGTCCGCATTGGCCGCCGAGGTCGTTGCAATCAGCAGATCCGCCGCCCCCTGCCGCACCATCTGCGAATCGGGCCGCACGCGCAACTGCGAATCGAGCACGATGCGCAACAGCGGCCGGCTGCGCGGCATCCCCGTACGGTCGGTCAGCGAGCAGTCGTCTGCCTCCACCGTGCCCACGCCGGTCACAATGGCGTCGGTCATATGCCGCAACTGCTGCACGTGCAACCGCGCCTGCTCGGAGGTAATCCAGCCTTCGTTGTCATCCGGCGCGGCGATCTTGCCGTCCAACGTAAGCGCGCTCTTCAACGTCACCAGCGGACGTCGCTCGCGCATGTAGAAGCAGAACGGCTCGTTCATCGCCTCAGCCTCGGCCGTGAATGCGCCGTCCACGGAAACGTTGATCCCCGCCGCCTGCAACCGCGCCAACCCCTGCCCGCTCACCAGCGGATTCGGATCTTCCATCGCCGCGACAACCGCACCAACGCCAGCGGCAATGAGAGCCTCCGCGCAAGGCCCCGTCCGCCCCTCATGCGCGCATGGCTCGAGCGTGACATACACCGTCGCCCCGCGCGCCCGCTCCCCGGCCTCCTCCAGCGCCACCACCTCGGCATGCTTGCGGTTGGCGTAAGTGTGATACCCACGACCCACCACCACTCCGTCCTTCACCACCAACGCGCCAACGGCCGGATTCGGGCTGGTCTGGCCAAGCCCCTTGCGCGCCTCGGCCAGTGCCTGGGCCATGTAATCGGATGTCATAAATTAGTCGAAAAGCGAAGCAATATACTGTTCGGGATCAAACGGTAACAGGTCGGTGACTTTCTCACCCACGCCCACATACCGGATCGGCACGTTCAGCTCGCGCGAAATCGCAATGGCAATCCCGCCCTTGGCCGTCCCGTCCAGCTTGGTCAACACAATCCCGGTCACCCCGCCGGACTCAGTGAACTTCCGCGCCTGTTCCAGCCCGTTCTGTCCCGTCGTCGCGTCCAGTACCAGGTACACTTCGTGCGGCGCGCCGTCGATCACGCGCCCGGCCGTCCGGTGCATCTTGTCCAGCTCCAGCATCAGGTTTTCTTTGTTGTGCAGCCGCCCGGCCGTGTCGATGATGACGTAATCGGCCTTCCGCGCCCGCGCCGCCTGCAGCGCGTCGAAGATCACCGCGCTCGGGTCGGCCCCTTGGTTCTGCCGGATGATGTCGGTGTCGGCGCGCTCGGCCCACACAGCCAGCTGCTCAATCGCCGCCGCCCGGAACGTATCGGCCGCGGCCATGATCACGCTCTTGCCGCTCTCCTGCAGCCGCCGCGCCAGCTTGCCGGTGGTCGTCGTCTTCCCCGCCCCGTTCACGCCCACCATCATGATCACCAGCGGCCCGGTCACGCGCGCCTCCGGCCGGTCGCTCGCCTGCAGCACTTCCAGCAGATGCTGGCGGATCAGCGTTCGCAACTCCCCGGCATCAGCCACCAGGTTCCGGTCCACCCGCTGCCGGATCGTCTCCAGCACATCGGTCGCCGTCCTGACGCCCACATCGGCGGTAATCAGCGCATATTCCAGCTCATCCAGCAGATCGGCGTCGATCTGCTTTTTGCCATGCACTACGTCTTCAATGCGGTTCACCAGCCCGGCACGGGTCTTTTCGATCCCCTGCTTCAGCCGGTCCAACAGGCTGCCGCCGCCCTCGCCTGAGCCAAATATGGAAGAAATCATTCCGGTTCCCATAATACCAAGCGAATTTTTCCGCTCAATGAATTGATGGCTTTGTCGATATGATTCACGCGTTACAATCAGATGGTCACGATGGATACAACCCCGCAAGGGAAAATCGGGCGCTATGTGGTCCAGGGCGAACTGGGGCGCGGCGCGATGGGTATCGTCTATCGAGCCCAGGATCCCGCTATTGGACGCACCGTAGCGGTAAAGACGATCCGCATCGGCCAGTTCAACGACGAACGCGAGATCAAGCACGTACAGGACCGCATGATGCGCGAAGCGCAGGCGGCCGGTATCCTCTCGCACAACAACATCGTCACCATCTACGACATCCAGCACGACGAGGGCACGGCCTTCATTTTCATGGAGTTCGTCGACGGCGACACGCTCGAAAAGATGCTGCTGACCGATTCGCCCATCGACAAGCAAGTCATTCTCCGCATTCTCCATCAGGCCGCCGAAGCGCTCGACTACGCCCACCAGCGCGGCATCATCCACCGCGACGTCAAACCGGCCAACATCATGGTGCGCAAGGACGGCGTGGCGAAAATCACCGATTTCGGCATCGCCCGTATGCAGTCCCATTCGCTCACCCAAACCGGGCAGATCCTGGGCACGCCGAACTACATGTCGCCGGAGCAGATCTCCGGCAGACCCGTCGACGGCCGGGCCGATCAATATTCCCTAGCCGTCATGCTTTACGAGGTCCTCACCGGCGAAAAACCGTTCGTGGCCGATTCCCTGCCCACGCTGCTCTTCCGCGTCGTCAGCGAAATGCCGCAGCCCGCCCCCCGGCTCAACCCCACGCTCAGCACGGCCATCGACGAAGTCCTCCAGCGTGCGCTCGCCAAGAACCCCGACGACCGGTTCCCTACGTGTCTCGAGTTCATCCGCACACTCGAAAAGGCCTGCGAGGCGGCTCCAGGCTGGACCACTCAGGTTCGCGGCGGCGGGCTCACCCAGCCCACGCATGCCGCCGCCCCGGCCCCGCAACCGGCGCCCAAACAGGTTGTCCTCCCGCACCAGGAGACCATCGCGGCGAAGCCGGCACCGAAACCCACTCCCGCGCCGGTCGCCCCCGTTCAGCAGCAGCAGCCGCAACAACGGCCGCAGCCCCAACCCGTCAAAACCGCCCCTCCCAAACCGGCCATCAACATGACGGCCATCGTCGCCGTCGCCGTCGGCGCGGCGCTCATTGGCGCCCTCGGCATCGGCTACAAACTCTCCAGCGATAAACGCAACCACGCCGCGCAAAACCAGCCGCCCGCCACCGACATTCCGCCCGTCACCCCCACCGACACCAAACCGGCGGACCCGCCCAAGCCCCCACCCGCCACCAAGGCCGACACCAAACCGGCCGACCCGGTCACCAAACCGCCAACGGATTCCAAGCCCTCCACCACGCCCTCCACCAACGGGCTGATGGCCGTTGCCATCCGCACCACCCCGGAAGGCGCCAAGGTCATCATCGACGAAGGCAAGCTCCCCCCCTGCACCAGCCCCTGCCTGGTCGAACTCCCCAACGGCCGCCACACCGCCACCATGACGCTCGACCCGTATAAGACCGAAATGCGCATCTTCTACGTGCCCAACGATTCGGCCGTCAGCGTCAATCTCGAAAAACGCAAGGGCACCCTCGAAGTCAACTCGACGCCCCCCGGCGCGACAGTCACTATCGATGGCGCAGAGTACCCGCAGAAGACCCCCGTCATGATCCCGCTCGTCATCGGCAAGCACACCGTGGTCGTCTCCCTGCCCGGCAAAACGCCCTACTCCCAGACCTTCGAAATGCGCTCGGAGGCCACCATCAGCCTCCAACCTAGCTGGGCCAACTAGCCCGGCATATACTGGCTTGATGCGCCTGCCAGTCCTCCTTCTGACCATTCTCCCGGCGTTCGCCCAACAACCCGCCTCGCTCTCGCTCGCCGGCGATTGGCTCGTCCGCGTCGCCGTCCCCGGCCGCCCCGCCGAAACCCTTTCCGTCTTCCCCTCCCCCCTGCTCCAGGTCGCTGGCGAACCCTACACCAATCTCCCCCTCTTCAACCCCAAAGCCGGCGGCTGGGTCCGCGGCGCCCAGCTGAACCCCCTCAAGGCTCAGGAAACCACCCGCCGCCACCTCCTCGATCCCGCCAGCTTCTCCCTCTCCGACGGCACCCGCCTCCTCACCCCCGGCGCCGACTACGAAATCGATCTCGAATGGGGCACCTTCGGCCGCCTCCCCAACAGCCGCATCCAGCCCAATCAAACCGTCTACGCCGCCTACCGCCACGCCCAGATGCGCCTCGACGCCGTCGTCCAAACTGCCAACGGCGCCATCGTCATCCGCACCGGCGAACCCCGCGCCGCCGCTCCCGCCCAACCCGCCATCCAGCCGGGCGAACGTCACCTCGGCAACATCTACATCCCCGTCTATCTCAAAAAGCTCACACCCGAACACCTCTTCCCCGTCCTCGAAACCGCCTACCCCGAAACGCCCATCGCGCCCACCCCCACCATCACCAGAATCAAAAAGCGTCTCGAAAACGGCGAAAAACTCAGAATCCTAGCCTGGGGCGACAGCGTCACCGACGCCACCTACATCCCCAACCGCCCCGCCGATCGCTGGCAGGAACAGTTCGTCACCCGCCTGCGCAAGCAATACCCCAAAGCAACCATCGAACTCCTCACCCAGGCCTGGGGCGGCCGCAACACCGCCAGCTACCTCGCCGAGCCCCCCGGCAGCCCCAAAAACTACCAGGAAACAGTCCTCGCCCTGAAGCCCGACGTCGTCATCTCCGAATTCGTCAACGACAACGGGTCCAAGCCCGAAGTCATCGCCAAGCGTTACGCCAAACTCGAAGCCGATTTCAAGGCCATCCAAGCCGAGTGGATCATCCTCACGCCCCACTACACCCGCCCGGATTGGATGGACCTCACCCGCGAACGCGACATCGACGACGACCCCCGCCCCTACGTCAAAGCCGTGCGCCAATTCGCCGCCACCCACGACGTCGCCCTTGCCGACGCCTCCCTCCGCTGGGGCCGCCTCTGGCGCCAAGGTATCCCCCACAACACCCTGCTGCTCAACGCCATTAACCACCCCAACGCCCACGGCATGCGCCTCTTCGCCGACGCGCTGATGGCTCTATTTCAATAACCGGAACGCCGCCATCTCCTCCCCATTCCGCACGAGCAGAATCTCCCCCGCCACCACCGGATGGTTCCACGTCTTCCCCTCCACCCCCGGTCGCCGGACGGTCTCCGCATACCCCTCCGGCGTCGCTCGCACCATAGCCAACTCCCCACTCTCCGCCAGCACCAGCAACAAATCCTGATCCGCCAACAGCACCATCTGCCCTTGCCCGTACCGCCCGCCCTTCCATTTCCGCGTCCCATCGGTCAGGTCGATACAAGACAAAATACTCCCGTCGAACCCATACGCATGGCCCTTATGAACCACAAAGTCATTGAAATACGGCTTCAACCCCGTCGACGTCCACTTCTCCGCCACCGTCCACCCACTCTCGGAATGCCCCACCGCCAGCCGCCGCAGCCCGCTCTTGTCGCTCACCGAAACCAGTAAATCCCCATCCTCCGTCACGCCCGGCTGCACAATCGGATAGCCCTTCCAGGCGTGCTCCCATAGCAGGGCTCCATCGGCCACCGCCACGCCGCGAACGCCCACGCCGCTCACCAGCAAAACCTGCTCCACCCCCTGCAGCGTCACCAGCCGCGGCGAACTATAACTCGCCCCGCCCGGCTTCCCCACCCACTTAACCGAGCCACTCGCAACGTCATACCCCACCAGCGTGCCCGACGCCGCCACCACCACCGTCACGCCCGCCACCAGCGGCGAACTCGCAAAGCCCCACTCCGGCCGTTCCGCCCCCGTATCAGCGGCGGCATCGCGTGTCCAAATCACCTTCCCCG
>CANIFK010000161.1 GCA_947466555.1 Acidobacteriota bacterium
AATCCTCTTTTTCGAATGGATGCCCGGCGGCACGTGGATCCGTGCGCTGGACCTTCTGTGGTTCGCCCTCGCCGTGCCCGCGTCTGCCCTCGCCTTGGCTGGTCCAGTTGAGCGACATCCACCTCGGTTCGTTCTCCTCCCAAACGCAACTGCGCCGATTGGTTGATCAGGCCGAACTCGCCCGCCTCCGTCCGATGGCCGGGATCTACGGGTGCCTAGGGAACCACGAATTCCTCGTGACATGCGATTTCTGCGATCGCAATCGGCAACGCTCCGCTTCGGCCAGAGCAAGTGGAACATCGCTGGTGACTACTACCAACGTCTGGCCAGCCCCTATCTGGAGGGCGCAGAGAGTATGGTGCGACAACCACTTTCTTCCCAACGCCCCAACGTATTTCCCATAGCCGTGCAACAGAACTGGGACGCGGTCCTGTCGGGGAACACGCACAGAAGGCAGATCACGCTGGAGCACCTGAATTCCCGGCTGGACCCGGCTCGCATCTACATACCGTGCACGCATGGCAAGTACACGCAAAGCAATTCCTCCCTGTTCGCCACAAGCGGAGTTGGCACAGTGGGAGTAACGGCACGTTCGGGAGCCAATCCGGAAGTGGTCTCCATCGGGCTCGTAAACCGCGCATCCTGGAAAGCGCTTACACACCTGTTTTCAGGCCTCTCCAGATAGTTGCCCAGCTTCGCGCGCAAAGTGCTACTGTGTAGACGGAGCCAGGATACATGGCCGAGTTTTCCGAAGCATATTTCGCGCGGATGGCGGAGCTGGAAGACAAGCACCCCTGGACGCGTCATATGCGTCAAGTGACGTTGGACCTGCTGACACGCGCAGGTGGCGATGCCTGCAAACGGCGCCTGGACGTCGGCTGCGGAACTGGACTGTTTCTTGAAAACTGGCGCAGGCGCGGCCATGCGGAACGATTGACGGGCGTCGACTTCGCTTCTGCGGCTCTGGACTTCGCCCGTTCGCGAACGGAGGCCGAATGGATCACCGCAAGCGCCGCCTCGTTGCCACTGCGAACTGGTTCCTTCGATGCGCTGCATTCGGCTGACGTTCTGCAACATCTGGGGATACGCGAAGTCGGATGCGCGTTCGATGAGTTTGCCCGCGTGCTCAGACCGGGGGGATTGTTGGCGTTACGGCTGCGCGGCCCGCGATGGCTGACGGGCATACCTGACAAAGACTTCGCTGTCACCTTCACACCCGCTTTGGTTCGGCAATACTTGGAACGTAGCCACTTTCGCGTTGGCTATTTATCCTTGGTAAATACACTGCCTTCCCTGGTGGCCGAATTGCGCGAGCGAATGGCGCCAGCGCGCGCGGGTAGCCATGCACCAGTGAAGGGCATTACCTGCCACGCGCAGGGAGATCCGCGGTCCGCCGGCTTGGCGCTGTATCTGCGCATGGAACGCGTCTGGTCCTACACGCTGGGCCTGCCGTTGCCCTTCGGGCACACGATCATTTGCATCGCGAAGAAACTGGGCTGAGCCGTCAGCGGCCCGTGGGTTGAAATCGAACGCGCAGCCAAACCTGCATGCCCATCGGGTGGGTGCCGTAGATCGGTGAAAGGTTCGCCGGGACCTGATACACCTGCAGTTGCCCGCCCAGGGCGGGACGCAGAAAGCTACCCACTTTGGGAAGTTCATACGAATACCCGGCGGTGTATGCCTTGATCCGCGTATAACGGTACTCCTCCAACAGCCGCACGTAGGGAGCCTCTTCAAACAGCAGCAGCGAATCCTTATCGGTCAATTCCGCACGGCCCCAAACCCAGTGTTTGTCTTTAAAGAACACGGTGGTTTCGGCGGTGTAGGAGTTGAAGATCTGCCCCTGCACGCGAGACGGCACCAACACGATGTGCTCGCGTTGCCCGTCGGGCTTCTTCGGTGGCGCCGACTGCAGAATGGAGAGCAACTCGCCGTTCGGTTTCTGCGTGTACGCCAGATCGTGATTGCGGCCCCATATGAGCGTTGTGGCCCAGTGGCCGCGCGCCGTTGGCAACACGTAGGTGGCCGAGGAGGTCTGCCGGAAGGCGTCGCGATCGGGGTGGGTGGCCTCGCGATTGTTGATGCGCCCGATTGAATATTGCATCGCCCAGCGCGAGGTGGGAGTAACGGTAATGCGGGACGCAAACGAATCGATGGGCCCGAGTTCGATGCCCCAGCGCTTTTCATCCGGCTCGCGGCCGTGAAACCCACTCGCCTCCAGCGTCACCCAGCGATGCGTCACGCCCAACGTCGCCACGTTGGAGGAAATGTGCGTCGAATCCTGATAGTGGTGGGAGATCACCGCTATCGGATTTTCCGATGTCGAGATGCGATGGGGGTATGCCGTCGGCCCCAGCGCCGGATCGCCGCGTAGTCCCGCGTAGATGTTCAGCGTTGTGTTTTCGCCCAGGCGATATTGATACGAAGCGCCCAGTTCCTTTACGAAATCATGCGGGTGCTGGCCGTTCAAAATCGGAATATTCTTCCACGTCTCGCCGGACTGCAACAGTAGCGGAAAGCGGCCATTGGTCACGGTCAACGGCTCTATGGAAAACATCGTGCGAACCGTAAAGATGCCCCCCGCCAACCGGCGGCTCGCCATCGGCATCACCCATCCGGCGCCGAAGGTTTTATCGCGTCCGCGCGGCCCGCCCTGATTGGTGTAGATGCCCCACAGCGTACCGTTGAACATCAGGTTCCAATTGCCGATCTGTTTATGCAACATCTGCATCGGACGAGCGCCCGGCGCCTGGCTGGTGCCGCTGACGAACATCCCAGCGAACGCCGCGGAACTCGCCGTCATCCCCGCGGTCATCGTGCCGTCCATGGCGGCAAGTTTCACTTCGCTCAACGGGATGCCCGCGAAGATCCCCTCCCCCGCCTGCCAGCCGTCATAACAATCGCCGCAAACGCCTTTTGACTCGGGCTTCTTCCCGTTCTTCGCCGGGGCCGTGGATTTCGCCAAATCACTCCCGCACGGACACTCCGCTTCCAACGCGCACTGGCCGCAACCGCCCTTCACGCAACACAAAAACCGCTTCTCCGACACCAGCGTTTTCTTCGCGGCCAGCAGCGCACTTAGACCCTCTTTCAACTCCGGCGGCAACTCACCGGTCCCCGGCATGGCCTGCTTTTCAGCCGGAAGCAGTTTCACATTTTCGGCCTTGATACCGGGCAGCGATCCCCGGCCGCTCTTCCAACCCGCCATGCACTCGCCGCACGCACCCAGCCCGCGCATCACGTTCGCCGCGCACGCACACGATCCGTTCTTGCGCATGCACAAGTCGCAGCTCGGTTTAACGCAACAGGCGTACCGGCCCTTGGCCTGCAATGTCTTCTTGGCCGCCGCCAGTTTGGACTGGGCCAGCTTCAGATCCTTGTCCGCTTTGGTAGGCGTCGTGTTTTTCCGCCCGCCTTCATGGGCCAGCAGCAGGCTGGCGGTCAGTAACAGTGTCCACGCAAACCGCATACCTACTTACCGCCGGCCGCCACCGTGAATGGCCCCGTCTCCACCACACCGCCCCGTTGCAACTGCACCCAGCCCCGGTAACGCCCGGGCTTTGGAAAACGGGCGAGAAACGCAAGGTGCCCATCTTTTCCAGCCTTGGGGTCCAGCTCATCCGGATGCGAATGGACGAACGTTTCTCCGTCTTCATTCACCAGGATCAGATGGCCCAACGCGCCTAGATACGGCTGCAAATCGTTCACCAGCGCACCCGTCTTCGCATCACGCACCAGGCAAGCCAGCCGCAACGTCTTGCCCGCCGCGAACTCCGTTTGCGCGAAAGCCACACGGACGGAACCGGAAGCAGTCTCCCCGGTCAGCTTCTCGGCGGCAATCACAAACCGGTCGGCCTTCTTTCCACCGACCTTCAACCGAACCGGGATCACCTGCCCGCCGGCGCCCTTGGGCGCGACATCCACAAACAGCGTGTATTCACCGGCCTGCGGGAACGTGTAGCGGAGACGAAAACCGCCATCGGCGGCCATCTCCGGATGTTCGTGGGCGAAGACGCCCAGATCCTCCCGGACCACGATCAGGTGCATGGGCCGCTCATGTTGCACGTCGAACTCGCGAACCCGCGCGTTGTTCTGCGCGCGAGAAAACACGGCGATGTCGAGGTCCACAGCCTCACCCGCCTTCGGGCTTTTTGGCGTCGGACGAACTTCGGCGTAGAAGGGCCGCGGCTTCGATTTCCGGTTCTTCGCCGCTACCGCGTCGCCCACTTGCAGAGGAAACTGCACGTTAAACTCCACGCCGCCGGGAGGCGTAATAAACAGCTGCAACCGGTACTCACCGCCGTGCGGAAACATCGGATGCACGCCATACTCTCCGGGCACGCCTTCCGGGTGCGCGCTCTCGGTCATCTTCGCCATACCGGGCATCGTCGGCATGTCGATCACGCTCCGCGCCAGCGCCCGAATCACCGGCGCAGCGCCCATTACGGCATCCACCTGTGTGGCATCCACCACACGGTATTCAATCTGCATCTCTTCCTGAGCAGCCAGGCCATCGGCCGGCAGTCGCAAGCTGACTTGATATTTTCCAGCTCGCACCGGGGGCAATTCGACCTGCCCCCAGACCACGCCCGCCAACAACAGGAGAGTTGTCAATCGCATTATTTCACCGCCACTAACCCCGGGTTGCTCCGCTGCCGGTTCACGCTGATCACCAGCTCCAACGCCGTTCCCGTCGCCGCATCCGCCGGCACTTGCACGTTCGCCTGCGCCAGGCCAACGAATCCGGGCGTCAGTCCCAGGAACAGCAGCGGCACTTCGCGGCCACCGATAGTCGCCGTCGAATCCAATGCGGCCCGATACAAAGTCGTCAACGGGGCCGCCCGGCCGGCGGTCAGGTCACCGTCTAGTGGCCCGATCCCAGTCAGATACACCGTCATCACCCGGCCGCGCGTTTCGGCGTTTGCTTCTGTGTTCAGCGTGCCGTCCTGGTTGATCGCCACGGCGCGCGTGCTGCCGGCAATCATGAAGATCCCCGGCGCGGCGGCGCCAATGTTCACGGCTTCTTCGGAACTCGCGCCTTGCGCGGTGGCCACGCGGATCTTCGCCTCGCCCTCCCGCAAATCATAGGGCAGTTGGGCGTTGATCTGATTGGGCGAAATGAATACCAGCGGCATGCGCGTGCCATTAATGGTGACCGACGTTCCGGCCATCTCCGTGGGCAGCGGCAACTCACTCGCCTGCGTCAGCCCGGTCGCGAAGTTGATACCGAAAATCGAAATCAGAGCGCCTGGTGCCAGCGGCACCGGAGCGGGTAGAAAGCTGGCCGCGTTGACAACGCCGCCCGGCGAGATAGCCGGCCGAATGGCGAAGCTCACTTTGCGAATCAGGTAGTTCTGCCAGTCGGCGATGATAACGTCGCCATTGTTGTCCACCGCCACGGACGACGGATAGTTCAGCGGACTCTGTGTCGCCGGAATACCTTCCGCGCCGCGCCCGATTTGGCCGTTGCCGGCGATGGTCGTGATCGTCCCATCCGGCGCCACACGGCGCACGCGATGGTTCCCCATGTCGGCGATGTAGATGTTGCCCGCCGCATCGACGGCGGTGGCGTTGGGCTGGCTGAGCTGGGCCGCGGTAGCTCGTCCACCGTCTCCGCTAAACCCAGGCGTACCCGTTCCCGCCACGGTGGAGATCGCACCGTTCGGCGCAATGCGCCGCACACGATGGCTACCCTGTTCGGTGACCAGAAGATTTCCGGCACGATCAAAGGTCAGGTGAGATGGGATCGAAAGCGAACTGCGCGTCGCGTCCGGACCATCCGCTCCGTTGCCCGGCAGGCCGGTGCCCGCGATCGCCTGCAAACGGCCGTCCGCGTTCATCCGGGCGATCCGGTTGGAGTGCAGTTCGGCGAAGTATATCCGTCCTTCGCTGTCGGCCGCGATCGAGCTCGGCCAGTCCAGCGGCGAAAGCGTAGCGGGAATATTCGGCGCAAAAAACGAATGCAAATTACTGCCGATCACCGTCGTGATCGTGCCGTTGGGGGCCACCTGGCGGATCCGATTGTTCTTCTCATCGCAAATCAGAATGGCCCCGTTGGGGAGCACAATCGCATGCGAGGGGCCGTACAGTTTCGCCGCTGCTGCAGAACCGCCGTCGCCCGCCTCCGCGCCACCGCCCAGCGGGGAACAGCGACTGGTATCGATGGACGGCCGCTGCCCGCTGCCGGCCACAGTAGTGATCACTCCATCCGGCGCAATGCGCCGCACGCGATTGGCGTTGGTATCGGCGATGTAGATATTCCCCGCCCGATCGACCGAGATGTGATTCATCTCCTCGAAACGTGCCGGGTCGCACTCATTCTGCAAACCCGCCAGCGTGAGAGAAGCCAGCGTCGCCTGCCCCCCATCGCCGCCGAAGCCGCGGGTTGTTCCCGCGATCGTAGTAATGATTCCTGTTTGCCCGAAAACGGGGAAAAGGAGAAGGGCGAAAATTGCTGGAAGACGCATGGAAAAACGTTCGGCGTAAGCACAACCGAACGATTCGTATTGTACCGCTTACACTCGGGAACTTATACCGCCGCCGCGTAACCTCGGGTATTGCCCTGGATCAGCGAAAGGTAACGGTTCAAATGCGTTTGCGGGGCAAAGGCCGATAAATCGGCGTCTACGGGCCGCTCCATGCCCAACATCGATCCCAACTCCTCCGCGGTCCGGAACACCCGGCCCCCGCCCGTTTGCGCCACCAGATCGGGCAGCGCGCCACGGGGCGAAACATAGACCGGCGTCTGCTGCTGCAGGGATTCCAACACAACCAGCCCGAACGTCTCATCGCAAACCGACGGCACGATTGTCGCCCGCGCGCGGCGGTAGAGCGACGGCAATTCCGCAAAGGGGACCCGGCCCAAAAACTCGATATTCGGCGCACCCGCCGCCATCGCCCGCAACTCCTGCTCCGCCTCCCCCGCCCCGGCGATCTTCAACCGCAATCCGTTCTCCCGGAACAACGGCAGCACCGTATGAATGCCCTTCGCCTTCTCCAAACGCGCCACGATCAGGTAGTAGTCTTCGCGTTCTTGCTGCTCGGCCCGCGCCGTTCCCAGGAAGTGGGGCAAAACCTGCATCGGCAATCCGGGAAGAAACTCGCGCACCTTGTTCTGGACGAACCGGCTCGGCGCCAGGAACATGTCGATGTTCTCCAGCCCATCCCGAATGACGCCATTGCTGCGCCAGAGTTGCGGTGGGCGGCCGCGGCGCACTGTGCAACTGTGGCAGGTGCGCTGCGTGCAGATCTCCTCGCCGTTGCGAAACAACACGTGCGATGGGCAGACCAACCAGTACTCATGCAGCGTCATCAGCCGCAATCCCTTGCCCCAGCGAAAGGCCTGTGGCGCGCCCAGCAGCGAAGCGTTGTGCCAGTGCGTCACGTCAAAACCGCTGCTCAGGATCTCCCGCTGCGCGCCGGAATACAGCCAGTCGCGCCCGGCCACGTGCGCCGACAATGGCGCCAGCATCTTGAATGGAGACCGCAGCGTATGCACGATCACATTCTTGTGAAGCGGGAAGGGCGACGGCTGGACGGAGCCGCGCAGCAGGTCGTACGAATCGGCGCAGTGAACGACTTCCACATGATGACCAGCCCCGGCCAGCAGATTCGCCAGCGACGCCAGAAAAATAGCGTCGCCGCCAAAATGCATCGGCGGGAAGAATGTCGTCAACAGGCAGAAACGCATGAAGAGGTCTCTGTTAGTCTAGGAGATGATTGAACCTCTTTGCCAGAACACAGCGTCATTTACGGCTGACGCTTCGGAACTACGGTGTCGGCGAGCGGATCGGAAAGCGGCCCGCGCCGCCCTTCTTGATACTCTTCATCAACTCCATCTGCAACCAGACCTGTGAGCACTGTTTCTACTGGCGCAATCTCAATCGCAAGGACGATCTGACGGTCGACGAACTGCGGTCGCTGTCGAAAGAACTTGGCACAATCGAGAACCTGAACCTCTCCGGGGGTGAGCCGTTTCTCCGCAAGGAGTTCGGCGAAATCTGCCGCTTTTTCATTCAAAACAATGGCGTTAAGCAGATTTACGTGCCCACCAACGGCACCTTTACCGATCGCACAATAGCGGCCCTGGAAGAGGTCCTCCGCGAACCGTCATTAACCCTTTTTGCCGTGGAACTATCGCTCGACGGAATGGCGGAATACCACGACCGTTTTCGGGGAATGAAAAACGCCTTCGACCGGTCCATGGAGACGTATCGGGCCCTGGCGGAGTTGCAAAAGCGCGACCCGCGCCTGCGCATCCACGCCATCTCCACGGCCACTTCAGAAAACATGGGCGAGATCGCCGAACTCACCCGATACCTCTACGAAAACTGCCCGGCGATGGACCACCACAATCTGGCCCTCATCCGCGGCGATCGCAAGAATCCATCGCTCGTTGGCCCGACTCTCGACAACTATCGCGAGCTCTACCGCTACGTCCAGTCCGTGTGGGCGCCGCGCGAAGAGAACCGCTTCGGCAGCATCGTCGAACCCATGTTGCAGTGGGCGAAGGTGAAGACCGCCATCGAACAGCGCCAGGTCGTCCCGTGCCGCGCCGGCCGGATGAGCGCCGTGGTCTACGCCAACGGCGACGTCAGCTTCTGCGAGACCCACGCGCCGCTGGGCAATCTCCGCGAAACCAGCTTCACCGAACTCTGGAATTCACCGGAAGCCGAAACCCTGCGCGGGTCCATTGACGCCCGCGCCTGCTGGTGCACTAACGAAGTTTTCCTGTGGCCCAGCATCGTGTTCCAGCCGCAGCAGTTGGCCCGCGCGATGGCGCTGTCCAAACCGTGGAAAAAGCCGGATACCGTCGACAAGCCCCCCTCACCGCGCCCGTCGAACGATCTCATCAACATCGGCTAAGCGCGCAGCATCCACCGCGGCGCCAGCCAACTCATCCCCGGCAGTCGCCGGATCCCGCGATACATCGCCAATACGCTCTGCGCCAATCCTCCCATCTGCGGCGCAAACAGCGGCGCGGCCTCTGTCGCGACGCCCGTCCAACCTGCCGACCGAGCCAGCGCCCGGCCCTCGCGCGCGCTGCGCAGTTGAATCCGGTAGGGATGCAGATCGCCTCGCCGCCATGCAACATACTCTACCTGCCACGCCCTCGGCAGCCAACTCACTCCCCACAAATGCACATGGGGCTCCGGCAGCGGCGCCCAGCGGTTATTGCTCGTCAGCAGCAGCGACCGACCCACCCGCCGCATCTCCCGCATCGCCAGCGGCGCATCGCG
>CANIFK010000162.1 GCA_947466555.1 Acidobacteriota bacterium
ACGAGCTTGAGGTTGTCGATGTCGAAGAGATCGGGGTTGCCGATGACATCGGCGGGGTTTTGCGAGGCGAGTTCGTCTTGGAAGACGATGGGAAGAACGGGAAGGGACCAGGCAGCGGTGGTCGCCAGGAGCGCGAACGCGAGAAAACGTAAGGATCGCATGCCCAAAGTTTGCGGGTGCGCGGCGAATGCGGCATGAGAGTCGAGTTGGAAATTGGTGTGGGAGGGAGAGGCTAAGGCGCGCGCGGGGAGTACTAGCGACTGAGGAGGACGAAAGTCCCCCAGGCGGAGAGGTAGGCGAAGACGCTCATGTAGGCGAACTGGACGGAGGGCCAGAACCAGCTGCCGGTTTCACGGCGGACGACGGCGATGGTGGAGAAGCACTGCATGGCGAAGGCGAAGAAGACGAGCAGGGCGCCGGCGCCGGCGGGCGTGAGATCTTTGCGCAGGGCCTGTTGGAGGTTGACGTCGTCTTTATCGGCGTTTTCGATGCCGTAGATGGTGCCGAGGGTGCCGACGATGACCTCCCGGGCGGCGAGGGAGGTGATGAGGCCGACGCCAATTTTCCAGTTGAAGCCGAGGGGCTTGATGGCCGGTTCGATGGCGTGGCCGATCTGGCCGGCGACGGAGTCTTCGAGTTTGGCGGGCTGGCCGTCCTTGTACGGGACGTGGGCGAGGATCCAGAGGCAGGCGGATACGAGCAGAATGACGGTGCCGGCGTTTTTGAGGAAGACAAAAGCGCGGTCGTAGAGGCGCAGGGCGAGCGAGCGCACGTTGGGCATGCGGTAGGGCGGGAGTTCGAGGACGAAGACGCTTTGCTGGCGGCGGAGGACGGTGGACCGCAGGAGTTGGGCGGTGGCGATGGCGGCGAGGAAGCCCAGGAGGTAGAGGCCGAGCATGGCGGCGGTCTGGGTGTGGAGGAAGGGGCCGAGGAGGGGCCGGTCCTGCACGAAGGTTCCGATGAGCAGGAGATAGGGAGCGAGGCGGGCCGAGCAGGTCATGAACGGGGCGATGAGGATGGTGGCGAGGCGGTCCCGTTTGTTTTCGATGGTCCGGGTGGAGAGGATGGCCGGGACGGCGCAGGCGTAGGCGGAGAGAAGCGGGATGAACGCTTTGCCCTGGAGGCCGACGAGGGACATGGTGCGATCGGCAATGAGGGCGGCGCGGGCGAGGTAGCCGGAGTCTTCGAGAATGCCGATGAACAGGAAGAGCATGAGGATCTGCGGCAGGAAAACGAGGACGGAGCCGACGCCGGCCCAGATGCCTTCGATTAGCAGGCTGCGGAGGATGCCTTCTGGGAGGGCGGCACCGAGCCAGTTGCCGGAGACGGTGATCCAGCTTTCGACGCCATCCATGAGCGGTTGGGCGCCGCTGAAGATCGCCTGGAAGACGCTGATGACAACGAGCAGAAAGACGAAGGGGCCGAGTTGGGGGTGGAGGAAGACGGAATCGAGGCGGCGGGTCCAGATGGGCGGCGCGGGGGCGCTGTATCCGCTATCGGAGCCGACCTGGCCGGCCCAGCGGCGGCAGCCGGGGAGATCCTGGAGGATGGGGAGTTCGACGCGTTTGGCGGTGGCCGGGGGGCGGGCGGAGGAGCCTTCGAGGAACTGTTGGACCTTGTCGACGTCTTGCCCGGTGGCGGCGCTGATGAGGGCGACGGGGCAGCCGAGTTGGGCGGCGAGGGCGGCGGGGTCGATGGAGCCGCCGCGTTTGGCGAGGTCGTCGGCCATGTTGAGGACGACGAGGGTGGGGAGGCCGAGGCTGAGGATGGGAGCGGCCAGGAGGAGGTGGCGATGCAAGTTAGTGGCATCGAGGATGAGGATGACGGCGTCGGGCTGGCCGAGGCCTTCTTTGGCGCCGGTGAGGACGTCGCGGGTGACCTCTTCGTCCTCCGAGCGGGGCTGCATGCTGTAGATGCCGGGCAGATCGATGAGGAAGACTTCGCGGCCGGCGGTGGTGCGGGCTTTGCCGATGTGGTGTTCGACGGTGACGCCGGGGAAGTTGGCTACCTTCTGGCGGAGGCCGGTGAGGCGGTTGAAGAGAGTGGTTTTGCCGGCGTTGGGCGGGCCAACGAGGGCGACATAGTGGCGCAGGGCGCGGACGGAGGGGTCCAGGCCAGTAGTTAAAGAAGGCTCCGCCAGATTATGGCAGGAATCCCCCGCGCTCATGGCCGGCTCGAAGTACTCTTCGGCGGGGTAACGGTCCGGATGGAACTGGTCCGGATCTTCAAGAAGCGGGCGGTTTCGGTGCGGAGGGCGATTTCCGAGCCGTCGACACGGTAGACTCGCGGGTCGCCACCGGGGGCGCAGCCAGCGGCTACGACATCGCCACCGGGGAAGAAGCCGAGCTCCATCAGGCGGCGGCCGAGATCGGATTCAACCTCGAGCGATTCGAGGACGGCGGCTTGGCCGCAGCGCAGATCAACCAGGGAACTGATGTCCTCCAGCGCGGTGGCGCCGGGGGCTTGGGAATCCTTGTTGAAAGTCAGTTGCACTCAACTCCAGGATAGAAAGGGAATCGGAATCTGTCAAGGCGGGGTGGTGGGCGGTTTTTTTGTAACGATTTCGGGATGGCTGTCACTACCCTTCGGAAGGGCGCGTTCGCCTGTAATGTATTGTAAACAAAGATTTGGGGGATCGTTTCGGCGAGTCAGGTGTTATACTTACTATATGTCGGGGCTTATCGACCACGATGGATTTGAGCCGGCAGCTTCCGCAGCCGGCCTGACAACTGACTCCGAATGCCAACTTCGGAAACAACAAATCCTGGCGGAGGATTCTAGACCGCAATTATTTGCTCTTTCCGGTAAGGCTTTGACGAGTTAACAGCAATGGCAATTCCACTTCCCCTGGTTACGATTGTGACTCCCTGTTTAAACATGGAGTCCTATATCGCCAAGACGATTGAAAGCGTCCTGGGGCAGGACTATCCGAACATCGAGTACATCCTGGTGGACGGCGGGTCGACGGACCGGACGGCGGAAGTGATTTGCGAATTTGTGACGAGGAATCCGGAGCGGATGCGGTTGATTGTGGAGCCGGATGGGGGCGTGGCGGAGGCGTTGGAAAAGGGATTGGCGGCGGCGAAAGGCGAGATTTTCGCTTATATTAACGCCGACGACACCTATTTCCCGGGCGCGTTGCGGACGGCGGTGCACTGGCTGCAGAGCCATCCGGAGGTGGCGGGCGTGTACGGGAACGCCTACTGGATCGACGACGACGAAAAGCGGATCGACACGTACCCGACGGAAGCGTTTGACCGGAACACGCTGGGGGAATCCTGCTACATCTGCCAGCCGACGTGTTTCCTGCGCACGGAGACGCTGCGGGCGGTGGGCGGGTTTAATACCGACTATCAGGTGGCCTTCGATTACGAGTTGTGGCTGCGGCTGGCGCAGACGCACCAGTTGCTGCGGATTGAGGCATTGTTGGCGAATTCGCGGATGCACCGGTCGAACAAGACGCTGCGGCAGCGGACTGAAGGATTCGAAGAGGCCAGCCGGGCGTTGCGGAAATACAACGGCTACGTGCCGTTCCGGTGGGCGCACAGTTATGCGTCGTTCCTGCTGGACCAGCGCGACCAGTTTTTTGAACCGTTACGGCCGTCGTTCACGAAGTTTGTTTTCAGTCTGATTGTTGGTACTCTTTTGAATTGGTCGTCGCCGATCCGGTTCTGGAAGGAATGGGCCGGGGTGATGAGTCTCGGAGCATTTGTCCGCCGTTGGAACGACACGTGGGTGGCGCGGCGGCTGGGAATCGGGATTCGTTAGCACCTGGGCGGAGAGTGACAGACCGCGTTAACCATGTCACGAAAACGCGTACTGATCACCGGGGTGAATGGGCAGGATGGATCCTACCTGGCCGAGGAGTTGCTGGCGCGGGACTATGAAGTGTTCGGCCTGGTGCGGCGCGTGGGATTGGAAGCGCCGGAACACCGGTTGGAACGGCTGTTGCCGTTGTTGGACCGAATCCACTTGCAACCGGCATCACTCGAAAGCTACGCGGGAATTTTCAATGCGGTGGCAAAGATCCGGCCGGACGAGTGCTACCACCTGGCGGCGGCGAGCTTCGTGAGTTATGAGTTCGACGACGAGTTTTCGACGTTGACGACGAATATCAACGGCACGCACTACCTGCTGGCTTCTTTGAAAGATCTGGTCCCGCAGTGCCGGTTTTACTTTGCCGGGACGTCGGAAATGTTTGGCAGTGCGGAGGAGATGCCGCAGAACGAACAGACGCGGTTCCGGCCGCGGTCCATTTACGGAATCAGTAAAGTTGCCGGGTTTGAATTGGTGCGGAACTACCGGGAGCGGTACGGGATGCACGCATCGAGCGGAATTCTGTTCAACCACGAATCGCCGCGGCGCGGGCACGAGTTTGTGACGAGGAAGATTACGTCCGGCGTGGCGCGTATTCTGGCGGGCACGGCGACGGAGTTGCGGCTGGGGAACCTGGATGCTGAGCGCGACTGGGGCTTCGCCAAAGAGTACGTGGACGCGATGTGGCGGATGTTGCAGCAGCCGATTCCGGACGATTATGTGATCGCCACCGGGAAGCTGAATTCGGTTCGGGATTTTGTGCGGATTGCGTTCCAGTGCGCGGGATTGGATTGGGAGAAATACGTCGTGACCGACCCGAACTTCTTCCGGTCGGGCGAATCGGTGGCGCTGTGTGGGGATGCGACGAAGGCGCGGCAGGTATTGGGCTGGGAGCCGAAGAAGCAGTTTGAAGAGATGATCCGGGAGATGGTGGAGACGGACTGTCTGGCGGCTGGAGTGGCGTTGCCGGCGGCGACGCTTTAACGGGTTCCTTCGATCGATTGGATCTGCCAGGCGAGGCGGCGAGCGTCGGCGCCGAGCCCTTCGCGGGCAGGGACGACGGCGGTTTCGGCTTCAATTCGGAGTACGGCGGCTTGTGGTTCGGGGGATTGTTGGAGGGGGACGGTGATCGAGAATTCGCCGGGGCCGGGTTGTTGTTCGGTGACGAGGCGGCCGTTGACGTAGACGCGGAGGCGTTGGCGTTCGAGGGGCTTGGCCCAGGCGGGAAGAGCGCCGCGGATGACGGCGTTGGCATAGCAGGCCGGGAGCATCCAGTGGAGGGTTTCGGCGGCCCAGCCATCGGGGAAGAGGCCTTGAGAATGGTACTGTTCCTGGTCGATGCGGTAGCGGCAGAGGTGGACGAAGCGCATGGCTATGTACCGCCCGAGGGGGCCGGGGAGCCAGCGGCGGATGTGTTCGCTGCCGATTTTGTCGTAGGTGTCGAGGCCGTAGAACCACCAGCCGGGCGGGAACTTTTCGCCGGATTGGGCGCGGACGAGATCGCCCAATTCCTGGAAGCGGCGGGCGCCGCCAGCGAAGGACTTGGCCGCTTCGTATTCGCGGAGGCAGCCGAGTTCGGCGGGCACGTAGGCGAGGCCGTAGCGTTTGCCGAGGCGGACGAGGATGTCCCAATCCATGCCGAAGTGGAGATCCTCATTGAACCAACCGATCTCCTGGAGGCAGGCTCGGCGGAAGAAGACCGATTGCTGGAGGATGTAGTCGAGGACGAAGGTCAGCTTCCAGAGATTGAAGGGCTCGGTGAAGGGGAATTTGTTTTTGACGTTGCCGTGGAAATCGATTTGGTAGCCGTCGCCGTAGATGGCGCCGACGGTGGGGTGGGCGCCCATGGCGTCGACGGCGGTGCGGATGGCGCCGGGGAGGAGCGTGTCGTCGGAGTTCAGATATGCGACGATTTCGCCTTTGGCCAGGAGGAGCCCCTTGTTGATGGCGTGGGTTTGGCCGCGATCCTTTTCGGAAATGAATGTGAGGCGGTCCTGGTAGGGGCGGACGACGTCAGCGGTGGAATCGGTGGAGCCGCCGTCCATGATGATGTATTCGACGTGGGGGTAGTCCTGGGAGAGGACGCTTTCGATGGTCGCCTGGATGAAGTGGCCCTGGTTGAAGGAGGGCGTGATGATCGAGACGAGCGGGGCGCTCACGCCTGCTCCAGGCTGTCGATGATGCAGGAGAGCTGGCGGTAGTCGCCGTTGGCGCGGGGGCGCCAGGTGCGGTTGGCTTCGATGAGGAGGCGGCACTGTTTGCCGCGGGCAGGTTTGGGGATTTCGACTTCGAAGGTGAAGGGACCGGAGTGGGCTACCTTCTGTTCGCCGAGGGTACGGCCGTCCAGTTGTATACGGAGTTGCAGGTTGTCGATGGGGGCGATGTGTTTGCCGGCGATGCGGAGGCTGGCGGAGTTGGCATCGACGAGCAGATCGCTTTCGTAGCGGCGGGAGATCCAGCCGTCCTCCCAGCGGGCGGTGAACTGGCCTCCGAAGCCGGTCATGCGGCGCCATTCGGCCCAATACCGTTTCAGGTTGTGGGGGTTGTGATAGGCGCCGAGGGCGAGGCTGAGGGCGTAGGAGCGGAGGGACGGTTTTGAACGGTCGAAGTACTGATCCTTCTTATCGAGCAGGTAGCAGGCGTAGCCGTTGATCCACTCATAGGGCACATAGCCATATTCGCGGCGGACGGTGGAGATGATTTCCTGGTAGACCTTGCGACGGCTGGACAACGTTTTGTTGTCCATGTGCATACGCGAGGTGGCGTAATACTCGTCCACTTTGCGGACGCCGTAGCGCTTGGCGACGCGGATCCAGAGATCGTAATCGAGCGCGTAGTGCATGTTGACGTCGATCATACCGGCATTGGCGTAGGCCTCGCGAAGGAGGAATGCCGCAGGCTGGCAGACGTAGCACTGGTTGTTGAGGGTTTCCAGGTCGAAGGGCTGTGTGGGGTAGCGGTCGATGATCTTGCCGGTGACTTCGACGTGGTAGGCCTCGCCGTAGATCATGCCGACGCCGGGGTTGCGTTTGAAGTGGCCGGCGACGGTGGGGAGTGCGTTGGGGAGATAGGTATCGTCGGCGTTGATGTAGGCGAAGATATCGCCGGAGAGGGCGTGCCAGCCTTTGTTGATGGCGTCGCCCTGACCGCCGTCGCGCTCGGAGCACCAACGGAGTTTCCCATCGTATTTGCGAAGGATTTCGACGGTTCCGTCCTTCGAGCCGCCGTCCATGACGACGTAATCGAGGTTGGGGTAGTTCTGGGAGAGGACGCTTTCGATGGTCTCTTCGAGGAATTCCGCCATGTTGTAGGTCGGCGTGACGATGCCGATGCGGGGCCACTCTTCGACGGAGATGCGGGAGGGGCGGGTGTAGTTGGGTGCGGTGATTTTCGAGAACGCCTGTTCGGTGAGCTCGACGGCGCTGGACCAGGAGAACGCCTTCACGCGTTCGCGGCCTTTGGCGGTGATGGTTTCGCGGAGCTTGGGGGCGCGGGCGACCTTGAGAATGCCTTGCGCGATGCTTTCGGGGGAGAGGGGATCGACGAGGACGGCGGCGTCGGCGGCGACTTCGACGCAGCTGCCGGAGTTAGCGGTGATGACGGGGGCGCCGGTGTAGAAGGCTTCGAGAATGGGGATGCCGAAGCCTTCAAACTTCGTGGCGAAGAGGAGGGCGAGCGCGTGGCGGTAGACGTCGGGGATGACGGCTTTGTCGAGATAGCCTTTGAAGTGGACCCGGCCTTTGAGGCCGAGGCGGGCGACTTCGGCTTCGAGCGATTCGCTGCCGGCGGGGGAGCCGCTGAGGACCAAGTGGAGATCCGTTTCGCCTTGCGCGGAGGCGAGTTGAAGGGCGGCCAGGACGTTGGCGTGGTTCTTATGGGGCCAGAAATTAGCGGGGAAATAGAGATATTTGGCGGGGAGTTTGAGGGCGGCGAAGGCCGGGGAGGGGGAGGGGTTATGGAAGTGCGCGTCGGCGTCGAGGTGGATGACGCTGATTTTGGCGGGATCGATTTTGAACTTTTCGACGATGGTTTCTTTGGCGTGTTCGGAGAGGGTGAAGAGGACGTCGGTATTGAGGGCGGAGGGGCCGTAGGTTTGGCGGCGCCATTGGAGGACGGGGGCGTCGAAGAATTCGGGGAAGAACTCGTGCTGGACGTCGGGCATCATGACGGCGGAGGGGATGTCGACGACGAGGGGTTCGAGGACGAGGAGTGGGCAGAAAAACAGATCGAATTTGGCGGCGCGGAGGCCCTTTTCGATGGCGGAGGCACCTTGCTGGTGGGTGATCCCGACGATTGTTGCGCGGGGCGCGAAGGCGCGCACATTTTCGACTTCGTCCTCGTGGACCCAGATGGTCAGGGCGTGGTGATCGAGTCCGGCGAGAACGTTACGGACGTAGTTTTCCATGCCGCCGATTTTGCCCTTATAGAACTGGCGGAGATTGACGGCAATGCGCAGGGGGGAAGTCACGAGAAAAGAGTGCGGGCGCGACGGATGATTGAGTTTAGCAACCCCTCATTCCGTAGTTCAAGGTTTTCGGCGGTGAGAGAGCGTTCGCGGGCGGCGAGTTCGCGGGAGCCGCGGCGAAGTTCGGCGGCGTCGGCTTCGAGTAGTTGAATGCTGGAGTGGAGGGGTGGGAGTTGGTCCTTGAGAGATTCGAGTTGGTCCTGTTGCTGCGAGAGCTGCCGGGAGAGGTCCTGGATGGTGGCTTCGCGCTGGAGGAGGAGCTGTTGGGATTGGTTGAGGAGTTCGATCTGCGCGGCGGCGGCGGATTCGGCGGCGGTGATTTGGCGTTCGCTACGGTGGAGGGCTTCGAGGTGCTCTTCGGCGGTGCGGTTGGCCTGGGCGAGTTGGAATTGGGCTTGGGTGAGTTGGGCCTGGAGATCGGCGATGAGCTGGGCGCCTTGATTGATTACGGTGAGGCGCTCTTGGGCGGCGGCGGCGAAGGCATCGTGCCGCTGTTGGAGGTCGTCGAGTTGAACCTGGAGGGTGGCGATCAGCTTCGCCCCCTCATTGATGGTTTCGAGACGTTCGGCGGCGGCGGGTTCGAAGACGCCGAGGCGGTTCATGGCCCAGTCGAGGCTGGATTCGAGGACGTGAATCCGGTTGCGCAGGGACTCGATATCGACGGTGGCGTCTGACCCGGCTGAGGGTTCGAAGGGCGGCATACAGCCTAGGAATGAGCGGCGAGGCCTACGGGATTCTTTTCGTACCAGGCGATGGTTCGGGCGAGGCCGTCTTCGAGGTTGACTCCAGCGCGGAAGCCGAACCAATCAGCGGCGCGGGTGGTGTCGAGCATGCGGCGCGGTTGGCCGTTCGGGCGGGCGGTGTCCCACACAAGCGAGCCGTTAAAGCCGGAGATGCGGGCGATCTTTTCGGTTAGATCCTTGATCGAAAC
>CANIFK010000163.1 GCA_947466555.1 Acidobacteriota bacterium
ACCACAAAGCCGGCTACAGCGGCGTCGCCAAACTCACCCACAAACGCCGCCGCGAAAATCTCTTCGTCCCCGGCATCGCCGGCCTCAACTTCGAACATATCCTCGACGGCGCCATCCCGCCCGATCGCAAGGCCCAATTCGAACCCCGCAACCATCCCATGGAGCTGCGCCTCATCAACCGCCACACCGCCGAACTCTGCCAGTCCCCCACCTTCCTCCACCAGCTCGAAAGCTGCCAGCGCTACGAACTCCTCCCCGATGGCGTCATCCAACTAACCATCGAAGTCCGCGCCCGCGAACGCACCTTCCGCAACGGCTACATCGGCCTCTTCTGGGCCAGCTACATCCACCAGCCCGAATCGCTCGACATCTTCCTCCCCACCAAAGACGGCTGGACCCGTGGCGTCACCCCAGACCACGGAACGCTCTCCACGCACCCCGGCGTCAACGACACGCGCCAGTTCCACCATGATTCGCCGTTCCCCTTAACCCTCGTCCACAGCCTCTCCAATCACCGTTTCACCGAGCCCTGGTACTACGGCGTCAGCCACGGCATGGCGTACGTGCAGATGTTCCGCGAGCGGGATCAAGTGCGCCTCACCCAATCGCCCTCCGGCGGCGGGGCAGGGAACCCGGCCTGGGACTTCCAGTTCGCCGTGCAAAACTACGAACCCGGCAAAATCTACACCTTCGTCATGCGCGCCGCCTATCTCCCGGTCACCGACCCCGCCAAAATCAAACGCGCCACCCGCAAGCACCGCGCCGCGCTCAACCCGCCTTCCGGAAAGTAAGGTTCAACCGGCAAGCCCCCGTCAGCGGATGCGTAGCTTCCTTCAGCGGCTGAATCCCGTGATACGCCAACCGCGCCTCGCCGCCCCACACAACCACGTCCCCGTGATACAGCGTCACCCGCTTCAACGGATCGGTTCGTTTTGTCCCGCCAAACTGAAACACCGCCGGAACCCCCAGTGAAACCGAAACAATAGGATGGTCATAGTTGTTCTCATCCCGGTCCTGGTGCAGCGTCAACTTCGCCCCAATCGCGTACCGGTTAATCAAACACGCCTCCGGCGCAAAACCCGGAAATCCCGCCCGTTCCGCCGCCTCCCGCGCCAGCCGCGTAAACGCCTCCGGCATCGCCGGCCACGCCAACCCCGTCTCCGGATCCAACGGCGAATACCGGTACCCCTTCCGGTCCGACGTCCAGCCAAGCCGCCCGCAATTCGTCATCGCGACCGACATCGTATGCCCGCCCGGCGTCACCAGATGCCGGAACGGCGCCGCCACTGCAATCGCCTCAATCAAGGGCAACAACTCCTCCCCTGACGCGAACTCGCGCAGCACCACCGCGCCCGGCGCCAGCGGAATCTCGGAGTCTTCAAACAGCCGCGTCATGGAAGATCACCCCCAGTGTATGACGGCTCCCCGAACGAATCTGGCTCACGCCATGCCGCATATTCACCTTGTACGTCCCCCGCGTCCCGGCCACCGGTCGCGTGTGCACGGGAAACACCACCGCGTCCCCCTTCTTTAGCGGCACCACAATGGCCCGCGACTGCATCCGCGGTCGCTGTTCAGTCAACACAAACTCTCCGCCCGTAAACCCATCGGACAGCAGCACCGCCACCTGCAGCGGAAACACCAGCGGCCCATACAGATCCTGGTGCAGACAGTTATAGTCGCCCGCCCCGTACTGCAACAACAGCGGCGTCGGCCGAGTCTGCCCTGCCGCATGACACTCTGCCAAATACTCGGCATGCGAAGCCGGAAACGCCCGCCCCGTCCACCGGGAAGCAATCGGAGCCAGCCGCGCATACCACCGCTCGCGCAACCCCGCCACCAGCTTCGGCAGCGGATAAGCAAAATACTGATACTCCCCCCGCCCGAAGTTGTACCGGCTCATCACCACCCGGGACCGGAACAAATCACTATCCCCATAACTCGCCACCACCCCGTCACACTGCGCCGCCGAAAGCACCCCGGGCCAAACGGCAAACCCCTGCGAATCGACGCAACAAGTCTGCGGCAAGCACCGCTTACAAGCCCGAAACCCGGCCGCCTCCGCCTCCTCCGCCGACGAAAAGGGAACAATATTCTCCGCCCGAGCCGCCCGCGACGGGCACCCCGTCACGCAATAGATCCCCGTAGTCCGAACGCCAAACAAACCATCCATTCCCAAAGCCTACCAGCCCCCCGCCCCCGCTGCTCTCCGCTTCTTGCGCCCCCGCAAACAAACGCAATATTACGGTGTCAGTCACCTCATTTTTTTCCGTAAAACGTCCCTATAGTACCCCTGTGGAAAAGTCAGTCACAAGGGAAGTGATATTTATTTCTCTCTTTAAAACAACAACTTATAAGCATCGGCGAATCGGTTACAGGGGACACGCCTGCCACCCTCAAATCGAGAGTGAACTCTTATGTCATACCGCTTCGCCGCCAAAACCGTGGGCCCTCTGGCCCAAATCGCCACAGGCCTCGCCCTGCCGGCTTCCCTCCAGCTAACCGCCTCCGAGGACCACCACGTCTGGGCCCTCACCGACAACGCCCTCCCTCCTGGCCAACAGGACGCCTGGGCCGCCATCCCAACAACCGCCGAAATCCCGAACGCCTACGTTCCCCGTTTCGACGCCGTCACCGATTGGCTCCCCGGCATGACCGCCCTCTTCGAGCGCCGTGTCAACATCCAGGCCTCCGCCTCCGCCGAAGTCAGCGCCCTCTGGACCAGCCTCGCCGCGCCGCTCAAAACCGCCATCACCGGCGACATCGGCCTCGATCTCGACCTCGGCATCCAGACCAACGCCCAGTGGCAGGCCAATAGCGATTGCTGGTGGGCCATCACCCGCGCCACCGTCGCGCCCGTGCTGCGAGTCCGCCTCAGCGCCGCCCGCGCCTCGGCCCGTTCCATCCGCGTCAAGGCCACCGCCGGCGCCGGCCTCGACCAGGCCACCCAGCACGCCTTGGCCGCCCTCGCTGGCCAACACCGCACCCAGTTGCTCGACCAACTCCGCCGCGGTGCCGCAAACGTCCTGTCCCGCCTCCCGGCGCCCATCGCCCAGATCCAGGACTTCCTGAACACCTGGCTCGCCCTCCCCGCCGCCATCCAGGGCGAGCAGTGGCGCAACCCGGCCGACCCGCTCCTCGCGGCCCTCAAATCCGCCGTCGAAGGCGCCGCCGCCACCGGCCTCGCCCAGGTCGACGAACTCACCGCGCGCCTCGAATTCGCCGCCGTCCGCACCCTCGAGCGCCGCCTCGAAGCCTCGCTCGCCGTAGACTTCGACAAACAAAAATCCGCCACGGCCCTGTTCGACGCCACCTTCGACTTCGCCGCCAACCCGGCCCTCTGGCCCGTCTTCGAAACCACCCTCACCGGAGATCTCACGCCGCTCCTCGCCGGCCCAATCGACGGCGTGACGCTGCACAACTGCGCCGTCAACACCGCCGCCACCAGTCGCCACACCTTCGAATGGCGCCTGCCCTTCGTCAACGGCCAAGTCGCCGAACGCGAGCGCCTCACCACCGCCATGCAGGCCCTGGACGACATCTCCGGCCGCATCGTCCGCGGCTACGCCAAGGCCGACGCCGAGCGCCACACCCGCGCCGCCGCCAGCCTCCTCTCCATCGAAGGAGCCTTCGCCCAACACCTCGGCGGCGACATGACCGTCCACGACCCGGCCACCCTCAACGCGCGTTTCGAAATGGTGCTCAACACCAACCGGCCCACGTCGCTCGACCCGCTCCTCCGCCTCTACGACGCCCCTCCGGCCGACCCCCGTGGCCGCGTCTGCCGCATGGTGATGACCATGCCGCCCGCCTCCATCGCCCACTGGCTGGAGCCCCAGGACCCCGGCGATATCTCTCGCCGCATGCAGGCCGCCTGGCGCACCCTCCTGCCCGCCGCCGTCGACATGGATGATCTCGGCCTGGAGGCCGCCGCGCCCCTGCTCGTCTGGGCCTCGCTGCCCGTCAGCACCGCCGCCCTCCTCACCGAAAAAGGAGTCGAACTCAACCGCCCGAACTCCACCTACTGGAACTGGCCCAACGCCGAAATGCGCCAGGCCATGGTCTGGAATCCGCGCACCCGCGCCGCGCTCGAAGCCCGCCTCGCCGCCACCCACATCGACGCCGATGTCGACGACGTCCGCCGCGCCGTCTCCCGGCCCGTCGGCGCCGCCGTCTTCCAGTCGCTGCTCTGCGCCGAAGCCCAGTTCATCGACCGTCTCACCGCCCACCTCACCCGCTGCACCACCAAGGGGCTCGGTCCGGTCGATGCGCTCCGCAACTTGAGCTACCTGCTCGGCGGTATCACCACCGCCTTCCACCGCAAGCTCTCGAGCGTCTACGGACCCGATGCCGCCCGCGCCCTCGGCCCGCTGCTGCTAACGGCCTCATCGTCCGCCCGCCCGCAAGTGGAGGTCACCTGGACCCGCTAGCAGAAAAACGAAAGGGGACACGCACCAGCGTGTCCCCCCAAACTAAACGTCCGTATCCGGCCCCGTCTCCATGCCCATCTGCCCCAGCCGGTACCGCAGCGCATTCCGCGTCAATCCCAACAGCCGCGCCGCCTGGCTCTTGTTCCCCTGCGCCCGCCGCATCGCCTCTTTGATGATCGTCTCCTCGTACTGATCCAGCGTCATCCCCTCCGGCAAAAACAGCCCGTCAACACTCGTCCCCGCCGTCGCCGCGCTCCGCGATCGCGGAGCCAAATCCAACCGGATATCCGCCGCCTCCAACGTAGTCCCCGTCGCCAACACCAGCGACCGCTCAATCACGTTCTCCAACTCCCGCACATTCCCCGGCCAGTGATACGCCATCAGCTTCGTCGCCGCATCGGCACTAATCTCCAACTCCGCCGTCCCCAACTCCGCCGCATGCTTGCGAATGAAGTGATCCGCCAAATACGGAATGTCCTCCCGCCGCTCCCGCAGCGACGGAATATTAATCGGCAGCACATTCAACCGGTAGTACAAATCCTCCCGGAACGTACCCTCTTCCAACGCCCGCCGCAGGTCCACATTCGTCGCCGCCACCACGCGTACATCGATGTGCCGAGTCTTGTTCGACCCCAGCCGCTCAAACTCCCGCTCCTGCAAAATTCGCAGCAATTTCACCTGAATCGGCAACGGGACATCGCCAATCTCGTCCAGAAAAACAGTGCCCGTATCGGCCAGCTCAAACTTGCCCGGCTTGGTCATGTTGGCGCCCGTAAACGCGCCCTTCTCATAACCAAACAGCTCGCTCTCCATCAGGTTCTCCGGAATCGCCGTGCAGTTGATCTTCACAAACGGCTTATCCTTACGCGGCGAATGGTAATGAATCGCCCGCGCAATCATGTCCTTGCCAACGCCGCTCTCCCCCGCCAGCAGCACCGTCGCCCGCGTCGGCGCCGCCCGCAGTACCATGCCGAACACTTCCTGCATCGCCCCGCTGCGGCCCACAATATTATCGAGCTGATACCGCCCCCCCAGCTCCTCCTTCAGCCGCTTGTTCTCCTCGCGCAGCGAAAGCATCTCAAACGCCTTCGCCACCACCGCCGCCAAATGGTCCAGCGAAAACGGCTTCACCAGGAAGTCCGCCGCGCCCTTCTTCATCGCCTCCACCGCCGTCTCCACGGACCCGAAAGCGGTCATCATGACGATCGGCAACCCCGGCCGCACCGCGTGCGTGCGCTCCAAAAATTCCAGCCCGCTCATCCCCGGCAGCCGCAAATCGGTCAACACCAAATCGGCGCGCTCGGCGGCCAGCACGCCCTCCTCCGCCGTCGCGGCCAGTTCCACCTCATACCCCGAACTCTGCAGTTGCAACTGCACCACGCGGCGTAATTTCTCTTCATCCTCAATCACGAGGATTCGTCGGCTCATTTCTACATGATCCCATTACGCGGGCAGCAACACGCGGAATACCGACCCCTGCCCCGGCTCGCTCTCCACCACAATCCGCCCGCCATGTTCATCAATGATCTTCGACACAATCGCCAACCCCAGCCCCACCCCGCTCGGCTTCGTCGTAAAAAACGGATTGAAAATACTCTCCCGATGCTCCGCCGTAATCCCCGACCCCCGGTCAATCACGGCGATCTCAACAAACCCCTCCACCGGCCGCGTCTTCACCGTAATCGAACTCCCCGCCGGGCTCGCCTCCGCCGCGTTCCGCAACAGGTTGTAAAACACCCGCTCCATCCACTCCCCGTCCAACGACACCGGCCGCAACGCCGGATCATAATTTTTGTAAACACTCACATCCGGCCGGTCCGCCGAGCGGTCATACTGCGTCACCGCCCGGTCGATGACTTCGTGCACATCGGTCACCGCCGGCTTCAACGGCAGTGGCCGCGCAAACTCCAAAAACCGCGTCACCAGCGAGTTCGCCCGGTCCACCTCGCTCGTGATGTACTCCGTCATCTCCCGCCCAATTCCCCCATCGTCCGCCGAGACTTTTTTTAACATCTCCGCCGACACCCGAATCGTCCCCAGCGGATTCCGCAACTCGTGCGCCAATCCCGCCGTCAACTGGCCCAACGCCGCCAACCGCTCCGACCGCCTCACCGCCGCCTCCGCCTTCACCAACTCCTCATTCGCCCGTGCCAACTCCTTCGCCGTCTCCTGGCTCTTCCGTGCCTCCAGTCGATTGGCCTCGGCCAGTTGATACGTCGATAGCCCCACCACCGGCAGAAACACCGCACGCAAAAACAGCTCCTTCCAATCGAAGACAAACCGGCTCAAATCCTCCCAAGGCAAAAAGAACAAAAAGCTCAGGAAACTCAGCATCGCCAGCGTCGTCACCGCCACCGTGCCCCACGCCCCCATCGTCGTCGCCGCCCCCACCACCGGCAACAACAGAATCAGATAGTAGGAAGAATTCAACGCCCCCGTGTAGCCAATCAGCAGGTAGCAAAGCAGGATCTTAATCCCCACCGCCACCTGCATCCCGCGGGCCGATTGGAACGCCTGAATGCGCGGTTCCATGAACTGAAAAACGCCAAGCGCCGCCAGCAAGGTTAGGCTCGGCGGGTCCTGCACTGGACCCGCAATTGCGATCGCGGCGAACACCAAAAGCCACACGATTCCCATGCCGCCCATACTATCGGTCTTTGTGCCACAATGGGTGGAGTCTCGCGTATTGTTCTCATGAATCCAGCAAATCCCGTCGACGATCCCATCGAGGAGTCGACTTCCCAGTCCACCGAATCCTCCTTTGGCGATATCCTTCGCCAGTTCGAACAGGAGCAGTCTTCCGTTCCGGCCCCCAAGGCCTCCGAAGCATCCGGACCCGTTAAGGGCAAGGTGCTCGCGATCACGGATGACTCCATCTTTGTCGATATCAAAGACAAAGCAGACGGTGTCCTGCCGAAGTCCGCTCTCTCTCCTGAAATGTCCGAAATCGCTGTCGGCGATTTGGTGGAAGTCACCATCACCGGCCGGAACGAAGAAGGACAGGCCATTCTCTCGCCCCTCAAGGTGGAGAAGCCCAAGGACTGGAGCGGCCTGCTCTCCGCCTTCGAAGAGAAACGCAACGTAGCCGGTAAGGTCACCGAAACGGTGAAGGGCGGCGTGCGCGTCGACATCGGCGGCCGGGCCTTCATGCCTGCCTCCCGCTCCGGCACGCGCGATGCGTTCGAACTCCAGAAGCTCGTCGGCCAGGACGTCGAAGTCCGCATCCTCTCGATCGATATCGAGAAGGAAGACATCGTCGTCGATCGCCGCGTCGTTCTCGAAGAAGAGTCCGCCAAGAAGAAGGAAGAACGCTTCCTTGCTCTCAAGGAAGGCGATGTCGTCAAGGGGCGCGTTCGCAGCGTCACCGACTTCGGCGCATTCCTCGATCTCGATGGCGTCGACGGCCTCCTGCACGTCGCCGACATGAGCTGGCACCGCGTCGGCAAACCGGCCGACGTCGTCAACATTGGCGACGAACTCGAAGTCAAAATTCTCAAGCTCAACGCCAACACCCGCAAGGTGTCCCTCGGCTTGAAGCAGATGCAGCCGGATCCCTGGACCGTCGCTGCCGAACAGTTCCAGCCCGGCCAGAAGCTCATCGGCAAAGTGGCCCGCCTCACCGATTTCGGCGCCTTCGTCGAACTCTCCCCGGGCGTCGACGGCCTCGTCCATCTCTCGCAGATGTCCTGGTCGAAGAAGGTCCGCAAGCCCTCCGATCTGCTCAAGGTTGGCGACCAGGTCGAAGTGGTTGTCCTCGGCGTCAAGCCTGGCGACAAGCGCATTGAGCTCAGCCTCAAGAGCGCCCTCGGCGATCCCTTCGTCGAAGCCATGGAGAAGTACAAGACCGGCACCATCGTCGAAGCCCCTGTGACGTCCATCCAGTCCTTCGGTGCGTTCGTCGATCTCGGCGACGGCATCGACGGCATGGTCCACATCGGCGACATGGCCAACGACAAGCGCATCGACCATCCGCGCGACGTCGTCAAGGAAGGCGAAGTTGTCCGCGCCATCGTGCTCGACATCGACAAGGATCGCCGCCGGATCCGCCTGGGCCTGAAGCAGCTGCAACCGACGCGAGTCGACAACTTCATCGCCGAACACAAGGTGGGTGAAACGATCAGCGGTCTGGTCACCGATGTCCGCGGCAACGTCCTGAAGTTGGAAGTCGCCGAAGGCGTCCTCGCCGAGTGCCGTTTGGAAGAGCCGAAGAAGGAAGAATCGAAACCTGCGGAAGCCGCCGGTGCCGGCTCAGCCGATCTCGGTTCGCTCGCCGCCATGTTGAAGGGCCGTTGGAAGGAAGGCAAGGGTGGCGATCCCACTCCGAAAGCCGCCACCATCAAGCCCGGCGTTCTCCGGACGTGCAAGATTGTGGCCCTCGATTCCGAGCACAAGAAGATCGTCGTCGAACTCCTCGGCTAACCCAAAAGCAAATCGAACCGAAAAAAGCGGACCCACCCGGGTCCGCTTTTTTCGTCTGCAAGAAGAGCCAGAAAAGCAGACCTCCCGCGCCCCGCAGAAGGCAGAAGGCCGGATACCCCCCCGGCGACATCGCGGGCAGAACCCCCGACAGAGTTCGGCCCGTAACCCAACGGCAGAGGTGTCCCCAAGACGCGACGCAACCCGCAGAAGGCAGGGGGCCCAAAATCAAAAAGCCCCGATAAAACCCACCACCCCCGGCCCAACCCAACCGACCGACGACATCGCGGGCAGCC
>CANIFK010000164.1 GCA_947466555.1 Acidobacteriota bacterium
CGCCTCGCCACGGCCGGATCCATAACCAGCCATACCCGGCACGCCCACCTGCACACGAATATGACGGAAGCCCTCGGCAATGTACTTCTTCGCGCTGGCAACGCACTCGGCCGCATCGGCGCCCGATGCATGGCCGTAGCAGTCGGCCGCCTCGCGCACCTTACCACCCAGTAGCTGATACACGGGCATCCCGGCCATACGGCCCTTGATGTCCCACAGCGCCTGGTCCACGCCGCTGATGCCGTTGTTCAGCACCGGGCCGTTGCGCCAGTAGCTGGAGTTGTACATGGCCTGCCACAGGTCGTCGATCCGGTCGGCCTTTTGGCCAATCAGAAACGGCTTCAAATACCGCTCCACCGCCGCCACCACCAGGTCGGCGCGCTGCGTAAACGTGCCGCAGCCATAGCCGTACAAACCATCCTGATCGGTGACAATCTTCACCACCACCAGACGCAGACCGGCCGGAGCCGTCGCGATCACCTGCACGTCTTTAATGATCGGGGAACTCAGCCCCCGCACAGCCCGATCGGTCTGCGTCTGCGCGGCCAACTGCCGCTGCGTAAGCATCGTCGCGGGCAACGCGCCCATCGCCATCTGCATCAATTTCCGGCGGTTCATTTCTTCTCCTCTACCATGCGCTTCAATGTATCGAGCTGCTTCGTTAAGTCACGATCGCGCAGCCCTAGCAGCACAGCATATACCGCCAGCAAGCCCCACGCCACCGCGAGGCCATAAAACATGAAAGTTATATTGCGTTCGTCCATCGGAGTTCCGTTCTAATTCATCGCGTGCGCATAGCGCCGCAACGCATCGATTTCCCGCTGCACTTCTTCCTGCCGCAGCCGTACCAACACAAAAATTACCGCCAGCAACACCAGCGCGATTGTGTTCACATACAGCATCTGTTCCATCATCGGATCAATCTTTTGTACGCCGCCCGTCCGGATCGAAAGCACCGGCCCCGGATGCTGCGTGCGCCACCACTCAATCGCCTTCCACGTCACCGCCACCGACGCCGACGCGAAGATGCTCAACACCGCGCTGTTCTTCGCCCGCTCCGTCGGATCGTCAATCGCCGACCGCAGCATCAGGTAGCCGAAATACATAATCCAGCAGATGAGCGCCCACGTCAGCCGCGGATCCCAAGCCCACCAGATCCCCCAGCTGATCCGCCCCCAGATCATCCCCGTAATCAGGTTCACCGCCGCAAACGCCAGCCCCGTCTCCGTAGCCGACACCGCAATCGCGTCATACTTCGGGTCTTTCTTGGCCAAGTACAGAATACTCGTCACCATCGCCGTCAGGTAGCACAGCGCGGCCGTAAAGAACGCCGGCAAATGGTAGTAAAAGATCCGGTAAATCGGCCCCTGCTCCATCTCGTCCGGCACCAGGAACATGATGACGTACAAATTGCGCAGCAACAGCGGCAACGCCACCGCGCCCAGCGCAAGGATCACTTTTCTTCGCATCGTCGTCTGCTCCTATCTCACCAAAATAGTCTCGGCCAGGTAAACCGACAGCGTCGTGAACATAATATTGAATCCCGCCAGAAGTCGCAGCCAAACCATAAAATCGGAGGGCATCGGCTGCCCCGTCAACAACGTATTCGTCAGCATCATCGCCGGCAGAATCGCCGGTATCAGAACCGGATACACCAGCATCGGCAGCATCACCTCCCGCAGCCGCAGGTTCACCGTCAACGCGCTGATAAACACCCCCACGCACGCCATCGCCCACGTCCCCAGCGCCAGTACGCCCAGCAGTCCGCCCAGGCTCCGCCACCATGTAACGTTATACAAAATCCCAAACACCGGCAGGCAAATACACTCAATCCCGTACAACAGCACGAACGCCGCCGCTGCCTTTCCCAAAAACAACGAAGCCCCCGACGCCGGGCTCGATACCAGCACATCAATACAATCGTTCGGCAACTCCCGCGCAAACGCCCGGTTCACAATCAGCGCTCCCGCAAACACAAACACAATCCACAGCAACCCGCCCCCGAACTCCGCAATCATGTCCGGCGACGGATCAAACGCAAACGCAAACAGTAGCAGAATCACCACACTGAACGACATCGTCGAATTAATCGACTCCTTCGTCCGGAACTCACTCCGTAAGTCCTTCGCCGCGACCACCGCCGCGTGCCGCAACATCGTCATGCCGCGCTCCCGTACGTCCGGTAAAGATAGCCCGCGTCGGCCAGCATCTCCTCCGTTCGCTCGCCAAAATGCACCAGCTTGCCCCGGTCCAACAGCGCCACCTTGCTCGCCAGCTCCATCGCCTCGCGAATCTGGTGCGTCGACAATATGATCGTTGCCCCGCTCGCCCGCGCCTCCGCCAGCAACCCCTGCAACAGCGCAATCGCCTTATCGTCCAGAGAAGTAAACGGCTCGTCCAGCAGCAACAGCCGCGGCCCATGTTGAAACGCCCGCGCCACCGCCAACCGCTGCCGCATTCCGCGCGAATACTCGCGCACCGGCGCATCGGCCACATGCGTCAGGTTCACCTTCTCCAGCCACTCGGTAATGACCGCCCGCGAAACACCGTACAGCGCGCCAAACGTCCGTAAATTCTCCCGCGCCGACAGCTCATCGTAAAGCCCAATCGAATGGCCCAGCCACCCGATCCGCGCCCGCGTCTCTGACGCGCGGACGTCGCCGCCATTGATCTCAACGGCGCCTTTGGAAGCCCCGCTCAACCCGCCCAGAATACGAAGCAGCGTCGTCTTCCCCGCCCCGTTGCGGCCCAACAGCGCCAGGCACTCGCCCGGTTGCAATTCAAACCGCACATCTCGCAGCGCCGGATAATCGCCAAAATACTTCCAAACGCCCGCCGCGGCGACGGCAGGCGCACTCATTTTTTCGCCTCGCTACGGTACAGCAGCGCGAACCCGCAAGCCAGAATGGCAAACGCCAATCCGAGCACGACGTAGAGCTTGTCGTACGGCTTGGCCTTGATCTGCTCAATCTCCGGGCCCTTCGATCCGCCCTCTTCGCCACCGCCACCGGCCCCAGTCAATTCGCCGGTCCCCGACATCTCCAGATCCAACGACTGCGCGTCCACGCGGAAAATGCTCGCCTGCGTCGCCGGCAGCAGAAACTTGGTCTGAAACTTCGACGGGCTCGCATACGGCAGCGTGTACGCCAAATCGATGCGCGTCTCGCCCGGCTTAATCGGGAAGTCCACCTTCATCTCGCCCGGTCCCTTGCCCTTATCGGCCACGCGCCGCACCGGCATGCCCTGCGGCGCCGTCGCGTTCACTTCCACCTGCCCCATCGGCTCTTTGCCGACAATAAACCGCAGCGTCCCGTTCACGCCGTCATTCCAAGTCGTCTTTCCCTCATTGGCGAAAAAGTACGACTCCCGCACGGACAACTTATCGCCCTGCGGCTCCAGCAATAGCATGTGGTTGGTGACCTTGATATCGGCCCCCATCCGCGGCGTCACGTTGAATACCGACAGCGCAATCCCATTCAGCCCTGCGTTCGGCCGCAGCATATGGTTATACGTAACCCCGTCAAAGGCGGTCTGAATGAACCCCATGCCCTGGAAAGGCTTGTCAATCTTCCACGCCCCATCGGCGCCCGACTTCACGCTTTCCAAAGGTTCCGGCCCCGCCGCCGTGTTCGCATACAAGGTCACCGTCGCCCCGGCCTGCGGTTTCCCCGTCGTGGCATTGGTCACGGTCCCATCCACCGCCGCCATCACCGGCATCAGCGCCGCCAACAACCAGACAACCCGTCTCATGCCTGCGCCTCCATCGGCTTGCCGCATTCCCCACAGAACTTCAACGGATCTTTGAACGACGCCTCGCAATGCGGGCAAACGTAGCTCTTTGCCTCAACTGCGGCGGGCTTCGGAGCCTCGGCTTTCGGGGCCTTACCCACCGAGGCAGCCTTCGTCGCCGGTGCCGCCGCATCCATCTGATGCAACACCCGCGCCAACTCCTGCTGCAACGCCTGCTTCGACGCCTGGTAATCGGCGTCCGACAACTTGCCCACCCGGTACTCAAACTGCAAGTCGCGGAGAGCTTCATAGATCCGGACTTTGGCCTCCTCCAACGGCTTAATCGGGGTTTCCGATTCCGCCGGGGGAAGACTCTTATCGCTGATCCGTAGGGTGAGAAATAGAGCGCCGATCACAATCAGCGCCGCAAGGGCAATAATCATTCGTCGAAGCGCGAGAGCTCCCTTTCCGCTGCTTGCTGGTACTTCGCCACATCGGCTTCCGCCATCGCGGGAGCCGCCGATACAACCGGCTTCCGGCTACGCCGGATGAACCAACCAATGAATCCCAAACCAGCCAGCGCCACCACCGGTGTCGCCAGCCACGCGGCCAGTCCGAAGCCCTCTGCCGCCGGAGCAGCCAGAGCCTTCTTGCCTTCCCGCTTCACAAAATCGTCGACAATCGCCTCATCGCTCACGCCGGCCTTCGACATCGCCGAAATCCGCGCCCGCGCCGGAGACGTATAGTGGCAACCCAACATCTGGCACGTCGCCACCGTGTTCTTGCACGACCCACACAAACAGGCCAAACGGTCGCCAATGCGCCGCACCTCGGGCTGAACCATATCGCCCGTCTGCGCCACGCTCAGCCCCGCCATCAAAATCAATAGCAGGCTATTTCGCCACTTTTTCATGTTTCCCCGCCATGCCCACCACTTCCGTGCGGGCGTAGGTCATCTTCACTTTGCTCGGCACCAGACACACCAGCGTACCCACCGTCAGAACCCAGAATCCAATCCAGATCCACGTTACCAGAGGGAAGATGTATACCTGCACAATCGGCTTCTGCGCCTCGCTCGAAAGCGCCGCGAAGTTGATGTACAAGTCCTCGTTCAAGCGACGGTGAATCGCCACCGCGCCCACCGGCTGCTGGCTCTGCGAATAGATCCGCCGCTCCGGATGCAGCGTCGCGTACGGCTTCCCGTCCACGCTCGCCTCGATCACCGCATTCTGCCAAACGTAATTATCGGTCTGCCCGTTGTTCACCGACGTGACCTTCAGATCGTACCGGCCCAGCTGGAACGACTTGCCCTGTTCCACTTCCACCGTCGAATCTTTGTTGAACGCCGCGCCCGCGAACCCAATGAACATCACCACGATGCCCATGTGCACCAGATACCCGCCATATCGCCGCGTATTCCGATGGGTCAGCTCAATCATCCCGCTCAACACGTTCGTCGCTTCCTTCTTCGCAATCGCCGACGCGCCCTTCCAGAACTCCTGCGCAATCGTCATGGTCACAAACAAGCAAAGCCCGAACGTCATCAACGCGTAGATATGGTGAATCCCGGCGGCGAACAACCCGCCCATCAGCGCCAACATCCCCACAAACGGCCACTGGAAGTTCCGCCGCAGGCCTTCCGAAGACGCACGCCGCCAAGCCAGCAACGGCCCCACGCCGGTCAAAAACAACAGGAACAAACCAATCGGAATGTTGATCCGGTTGAACCACGGCGCGTCCACCGAAACCTTCTCACCGGTCACCGCCTCGCTGATCACCGGGAACAACGTGCCCCACAGCGTCGCAAAGCAAGAAGCCAGCAAAATCAGGTTGTTAAACAGGAAGCTCGATTCGCGGGAAACCACGCTCTCCAGCTCAGATTCCGACTTCAAATAATCCAGCCGGCCCAGAATCATGTAGATCGTAAACGCAATCCCCATCGTCAGGAACACCAGGAAATACGTACCGATATTGGACGAAGCGAACGCATGGACCGAAGCCACAATGCCGCTTCGCGTCATGAACGTGCCGAAGATGCAAAGGAAGAACGTCGCCGCCACCAGCACGATGTTCCAAACCTTCATCATGCCTTTCTTCTCCTGCATCATCACTGAATGCAGATACGCGGTCGACGTCAACCACGGCAGGAAGCTGACGTTTTCTACCGGATCCCAAACCCAGTAGCCGCCCCATCCCAACACCGCGTACGACCAACCCGCGCCCAGCAAAATGCCAGTCGATTGGAAGAACCACGTCACCAGCGCCCAGCGCCGCGTCGTGAAGATCCACTGATCACCCGGCTGCCGTGTGATCAACGATCCCAGCGCAAACGCAAACGGCACCACGAAGCCCACATAGCCCAAGTACAGCACCGGCGGGTGGATCAACATCGTCCAATACTGCAGCAGCGGGTTCAACCCGTTGCCGTCCTGCACTTCCACAATGTTCTTGCCCTGCGCCAGCATTTGGAACGGTGAAGCGGGGAACACGTTCAGGATCAGGAAGAAAACCTGCGTCGACATCAGCGTGGCCACAACATACGGCATCATCGCCCGGTGCTTCCGCTTATTCTGTAGAACAACCACGAACGCATAAGCGCCCAACAGGAAGTTCCACAACAACAGCGACCCCTCCTGCCCGCCCCACCACGAAGAGATCTTGTAGTAGAACGGCATGTCGCGGTTCGAATGCGCCGCCACATAGGCATACCGGAAGTCGCTCGTCACCAGCGCATAAATCAAAATGCCCGTCGCAATGACGATCAACCCGAACACCGCAATCACCGCCCGTTCGCCACTGGCGATCAGGAACGGTTTCTTCTTCCAAGCCCCTACCAGCGATGCGACGACCGAATAGATCGCCAGGCAAAAAGCCAGCATGATCGCTAACGCGCCAATGTTCTCCATGAACCGTTGCTCCTCAATCGCCCCGGACTAAAACGAATTACGACTTCTTCTCGTACGACGCCGTGCCCTTGTAATTCTGGCCCGGCTTGGCTTCATACTTAGACGCGCACTTGGCCGCGATCTTCGTAGCATGAAAAACGCCATCGCCCATGCGGCCATCGATCAACGCCTGCGAACCGTCTTTAAACGTGTCCGGCAGCGGCTCGTTGCTCGCGTAGGTGATCTTCATCTTCCAATCACCCTCTTTCAAAACGAAGTTCACAGTGTTGCCATTCCGAGTAATCGTTCCCGGCTCCACAATGCCGCCCACCCGCAATTTCTTGGCTTTATCAGCCTGCGACATCTTCTCGACTTCGGGGATCGTCTTAAAATAAGATGCCGACTCCGTCGTACCACCAATCGCCAACCACGCCAGCGTACCGACCACCAGAGTGATCACCATGCCGAACTTCATTGTGCGGTTCATACCGATACCTCTCAACCATGAGTATATACCTGAATACGCTTTCATTAAATGAAAACCACTACGCCTGATCCCTCCAGCATGGTCCGGCAGTACGACCTCCGCCAACGCTTCCAATGGCTCCTCCCGCCGGCCCCCGTCTGGCACAACCCCGCCGAAACCCAGGTAACTGCCCCCCTCGGCCGCTGGAATCTCTACATCGGCTCCGCCGGCGCCCACGCCCCCGGCTATGTCAATCTCGATCTCTTTCCCCTCGCCAACGTCGACGTCGCCGCCAATGCCGAAGCACTCCCCTTCGCCAACAACCAGTTCCAGCGCGTCGAATGCGACGCCGTTCTCGAACACGCCGAATTCCCCGAAAAAATCATGCGTGAAATCGAACGCGTTCTCGCCCCCGGCGGCTTCGCCCACATCGTCGTCCCCTTCTGCCACCCCTATCACGCCTACCCCACGGACTTCCGCCGCTACACCCCCGATGGCCTCCTCCAACTCAAAGGCAATCTCGAAGTCATCGCCCAAGGCTGGCGCACCGGCCCCACCTCCACGCTCCTGGTCACCCTCCTCGAATACGCCAAACTCTGGATGCCCAACAAAGCCCTCCGCGGCCTCACCCACGTCACCCTCGGCTGGCTCCTCTTCCCCCTCCGCTACCTCGACGCCATTCTCCTCAAAAAACCCACCGCCCACATCCTGGGCAATCATCATTATTTGTGGCTCCGCAAACCCTAGTTGCTAGACTGAATTCCAATGGGCGCAATCTTCGCATCGGCATCCCGCAATCTCGACGCCCTTGCCAGCTCCCGCGGCGTAAAAGAGGCGCTCCAGCAGCTTTCCCGCGATAAACAGTGGATCAACGAAAAGCACCTCGAACTCTGCCGCGTCCCCTCTCCTACGTTCCAGGAACAGCGCCGCGCCGAATGGATGCTCGCCGCCTTCCGCCAACTCGGCTGTGAAGCCAAGATCGATCAGGCCGGCAACGTCGTCGCGTTCCTCCAACCCGCCGCCCCGCCGCCCTACATCGCCGTCACCGCCCACCTCGATACCGTCCTCTCCCCCCGCTCCCCCGACGACGTCCGCACCGAACCCGATGGCGCCTTCGTCGGCCCCGGCGTCAGCGATAACGGCGCCGGCCTCGCCGGCCTCCTCGCCCTCGTCCGCGCCATGAAATCGGCGCCCCCCTTCGGCGGCCTCACCGCCTCCCCCGTCTTCATCGCCAACGTCGGCGAAGAAGGCGATGGCAACCTCTGCGGCATACGCCACCTCTGCACCACCTCCCCGCTCGCCTCCCGCATCCGCACGTTCCTCGTACTCGACGGCCCCGCCACCGAACACATAACCACCGAAGCCCTCGCCTGCCGCCGCTACGAAGTCGCCTTCCAGGGCCCCGGCGGCCACAGTTGGATCGATTACGGCGTCGGCAACCCCGTCCACGCCCTCTCGCGGATGATCACCATCTTCGCCGAAAACCTCCCCCTCCCCACCGCCAAATTCTCCTTCAACTTCGGCATCATTGAAGGCGGCGTATCCATCAACGCCATCCCGCCCCTAGCCCGCACCCGCCTCGATCTCCGTAGTGTCGACGAAGCCGTCCTCGAACGCATGACCGTCATTCTCGACGCCGCCGTCACCCGCGCCTGCGAATGGGAGAACGAAAAATCCCCCCTCGGCAAGGTCACCGGCAAGATACGCGAAACCGGCTCCCGCCCCGGCGGCCGCCTGCCCAAGGACGCCCCGCTCCTCCAGGCCGTCCAAATGGTCGACGCCTATCTCGGCATCCGCGCCACCACCGATTGCGCCTCCACCGACGCCAATATTCCCCTGAACCTCGGTATCCCCGCCATCTCCATCGGCGCCGGCGGCTCCGGCGGCGGCGCCCACACCACCGGCGAATGGTTCAAGCCCGACGGCCGCGACCTCGGCCTCAAACGCCTGCTCCTCTTGATCGCCCTCCTCCTCGGAGAATAATGCGCGCCGATCTGACGCTGGTCTTCATCGCCCTCATCTGGGGCACGACCTTCGTCCTCATCAAA
>CANIFK010000165.1 GCA_947466555.1 Acidobacteriota bacterium
ACCACCGCCGCCACCATCCCGCTCGCCACCCGCGACGCGGTCGCCACCGGTCGCCTCCAAAAGGGTGATCTCGTCCTGTTCGCCGCCGTCGGCGCCGGCTACACCGCCGGGGCCAACCTCTGGCGCTGGCAATGTTAAGCTTCACTCACCGCACCTAGGAATTGCGGCCCGTTTTGTTGTAGCCTTCGAATATGGGCACTCAGACAAACGGGCCGTTGGAATCGCTGGATCAGTGGGACGACGACGTCCGCGCGCGCTATCGCGCCGACCGCAAAAAAGAGGAATTCCGTGTCTACGACGACACGACTCCGCAGGTAGTTCGCGACTTCTATAAGCAGAACCACGCGCTGCAAACGCTCGAGTTCGCCCGCGCCAAACGCGCCGAGTACGAACCCCTCCAGAAGGCCGAAATGGGCATCTGGGAAGCCATGGAACGTCTCAACGAACTCGTCGACGACTCCGACCCCGATACCGACCTCTCCCAGATCCAGCACAACCTCCAAACCGCCGAAGCCATTCGCGCCGACGGCCACCCCCGCTGGTTCGTCCTCACCGGCTTTATCCACGATCTCGGCAAGGTGCTCACCATGTGGGGCGAACCCCAATGGGCCGTCGTCGGCGATACCTTCCCCGTCGGCTGCCGCTGGTCGGACAAGATCGTCTACCCCCAATATTTCGACGCCAATCCCGACTCCCAAAACCCCGAACTCATGACCCGCTACGGCGTCTACGACGAGCAGTGCGGTCTCGACAATGTCAACCTCAGTTGGGGCCACGACGAGTACCTCTACCACGTCACCAAAAAGTATCTCCCCGAAGAAGCGCAGTGCATGATCCGCTACCACTCCTGGTACTCGGCTCACCGCGAACTCGACTACCAGTTCCTCATGTCCGACCACGACATGCAGATGATGGACTGGGTCCGCAAATTCAATCCCTACGACCTCTATTCCAAGTCTGCCGTCAAACCGGATTTCGATACCCTCAAGCCCTATTACGACGACCTCATCTCCGAGTTCTTCCCCAAAACAATCAAGTGGTAACCGGGGGGGAGTAGGTCTAAGGCGAATCCGGGGTAGCTCTAGGGCTAAATCCAATTTGAGTCAATTTGTCCCTTAGCTCATGATGGTTGTAGCTTCAATCGCCTGAGAAAGAGACGATCATGACAAGGTCGACACGAAATCAAATCTGGAACCTGGTGAGCACCCGGGTCAACTCCCTTGCAGTAGCCTGCCAAACTTGTATCCTCCGGGATGACCGAGGGCAGGACTTGATCGAATACGCGTTGATGGCGGCGACCATTGCCGTGGCCACGGCCGCCATCTTCCCGCAATCCATCGCGCCCAATATCTGCGCCATTTTTTCCAAGGTGAACTCCAGCCTTGGCGCAGCCAACATCTAGGCGCCAACTCGGCTCGACGAAGCGGGCGGCCTCCCGGGCCGCCCGCTTCGCAATGATTACTGCGCCGCCAGCCCAGCCGCACCCGGCGCCAAGCCGTCGACGGTGTCCACAAACGCCAGCCCGCCGTCGCCGCTAATCCGGTACGCGCTCACTTCGCCGGAGCCGCCCCGCAGCACGTACAGAAACCGGCCATTCGGACTCACGCGCAGGTCCGTCGGGCCGCTCCCGGCCGGCATCACCGCCGTAGCGCCATTGCTGTCCCGCAACGTCAACGCCCCGTCACGCCCCACCCGGAACCCGGTAACGCTGTTGCTCGGCGTATTGGCGGCATAGGCAAAACGCCCATTCGGGCTCACCGTAATCCAGCAGGCCGCCGTCTGCCCGGTCCGCAACGTCCGCGTCACCACGCTCAGGTTCCCCATTTCGTTCACGTTGTAGGAGGAGACCGACGTCGCCCCCGGAGCCGCACCGGCCGCCTCAGTCACCAGCAGATGGTCCCGCCGGTCAAAGGCGAATCCGAACGGCGTCTGCCCCTGCGAAGCCGCCGTAAACGGCCCGGAAATCACATCGTCGTCCAGCCGGAACATGTCGATCGTGTTCGACGCCTTCAGCGTCACCGCCAGCAGCGTCCCGTCTTCGTTAAACGAAATCTGCGCCGGCCCGCCGCCGCTCAAGTTCCGCTGCGCCCCCGCCAACGGCTCAATCACCCCGCGCCGGTTAAACCGGAAACCCGCAATGTTCGGCGTCCCTCCGGCATTCACCACAAACAGCCGGTCTTCGCTGATCGTCACGCTCACCGGCATCCGCCCGCCGGACCCCGTCTTCCCCCGGTACTCCAACCCCTGATTGGTGGTCGCAAACAGCGTCACCTCATTGCTACCCGCGTTCACGGCCGCCAGATAGCGCCCATCGGCGCTCAGTGCCACCGCCCCCTGCGACCCCAACCCCGCTCCCGTGCCCGCTCCCCGCGTCCGGAACGAGCCCGACATCCGCAGCCCGTCGTCCGTATGCCGGTAGACGTTTACGGCGTTCTCCGCCGCGTTCGTCTGCACATAAATCGCATCCGCCCCATCCTGGGCAAACAGCGTCCCGGCCGCCACAGCAAACATAAATCCACGGCGCGCCATCAATCCGTAATTCGAAATGGACATGATCTTGAATCCTTTGGGTCTGCTCTGGAGTTTCTCGCCCGGCGCCGGCGCCAGGCGCGCGGCGAGATCATTGCAGCAGACACCGGTAGATTCCAACGAACCCTCATTTTATTCCGCCCTGCTGACGCCTTTTACATCCGCAACCAAAGCCGCCTTCATCGCCGCCACATCATCCCCGGCGAAGTCCAACCGGCTCTGTCCCATCCGCAACGCGTTCTCCCGGTCCCACTTTGCCTTCATCACGCCGTTCGAATGCGCCTTGGACCGCGTGATCATATGCCCCAACTCGTGCGCAATCGAATACGCCAACACCGCCGCCACCGGCACGCTGTTCGCCTCGGCAAAGGTCGAAACCCGGGGCAGGGAAACGGCGCCCCGGTTCCCCTTACCCGTCGCCAGCATCGAAAACCCCAGCGCGCCCGGCAGCGGCATCTCCACCGCCGCCCCCGCCAGCCCCAACACGTAAGTCGGCATCCCCGCCTCGGCCTCGCAGCCCGCCTCGCACGTCTTCCACCGTAGCGTCACACCCACCGGCTCAAACAGCCGCCCGGCGATCCGCATCGCCTCTTTCACTTCCCCCGCCGGCACCCCGGCCGTATTGTGCAGGTGCACCGCCACCTCCGTCTGAGCGGAAGCCGTTAAGGCGAAGACGAGGGCGATGGTGAGTTTCAGCATGCCCTTGATAGGGCAACGCGCTCACCACCGCTAACTCATTGAAAAAGAAAGAACTCCCAACAAATCCCTCACCCATCGGATAGCGCCAAAACAAAAGGGCCTATCCAATCGGATAGGCCCCTTCGACAGAACAAAAAACAACCTACTCCAAATACTTCTTCAAATCCGGTTCCAACTGCGCCTTCACTTCCGGGGTGTCCAGATTCGCCTTCGTAATCAGCCGCGGCGGCATCGGCCGGTTCTTCTGCACCGGCTTACCCTCCAGCTGATTCACCGCCGCAATCACGGATTCATAACCCATGTTGAACGGATCCTGCGCCACCAGTGAATCCACCAGCCCCTCGCGCAAATGCTTCAACAGCGTCGGGCTCCAATCGAACCCAACCATCTTCACCGACTTCGAATTCCGCCCCTGCAGCGCCTGCGCCGCGCCCACCGCGCTCGATTCGTTCGACGCAAACAGACCCACGGCGTCCGGAACCGCCGTCAGCATGTTCTCAGCCACCTGCAGCGATTTCGCGAAGTCCGCCATCCCATACCGCTTATCGGCGATCTGGATATCTGGGAACTTCTTGATCCCGTCTTCAAATCCCTGCTCGCGCGCCATCGTCGACGCCCCGCCCGGCTGCACGGCAACAACGACAACCTTACCCTTGCCGCCCAGAATCTCACCCATCCGCGCCGCCGCCATCTGGCCCGCCGCGTAGTTATCGGTGGCCACCATCGACGTGTAGCTCTCGGTATCAATCCCGGAATCGAAAATGATTACCGGAATCTTCTCCTTCACCGCCCGCTCCACCACCGACACCATGACTTTCTTGTCAATCGGCGCCAGCGCAATCGCGTCCACGTGCTGGTTGATCATCGCATCGACAATCTGGATCTGCCCGTTGTAATCGGTCTCCGTCGCCGGGCCGTTCCAGACAATCTCCACGTCGTGCTCCCGCGCCGCCTTCACCGCCCCGGCATGAACCGACTGCCAGAACAGATGCGCTCGGCCCTTCGGAACAACAGCGATCCGCCGTTTCGTGCTCTTCGAACAACCGGCAATGGATAGCGCGGCGGCTCCGAGGGCGCCGCGCAAAAAGGTTTTTCGTTCCATTTACTGAGGGAATTCCTTCGGTTCCGTAAGCTGCTGCCAACCCGTCCCGCTCAGCGCTTTCATGAAGGCAACCAGATCGGTCTTGTCCTGCGCCGTCAGGTTCAGCTTCTTAATGCGCTCATCCAGGTTCTTGTTCGGGATGCCGCCTTTGTCGTAATACTCCACGACCTCTTCCAGCGTCTTCAAACTGCCGTCATGCATGTAGGGAAACGTGTTGGCGATATCTCGCAACGTCGGCGTCTTAAATGCGCCGAAGTCTTCGGCCTTCTTGGTCACCGCAAACCGGCCCGGCTCCGGCTCGGCCTTGTCCTGCCCAACGCCCAGATTGTGGAACGAATTCAGCGTAAAGCTCGCGCCCTCGTGGCACTGGTCGCACTTGGCCTTGTTGAAGAACACGTCCATGCCACGAACCTGCGAAGCATTCATCGCCGCCTTGTTCCCCGCCTTGTACTTATCGTACGGCGAATTGCCGCTCAACACCGTGCGTTCAAAGGTCGCAATCGCCATCGCCACGTGGTCAAGCGTGAAGTCCTCAGTGCCGAAAACCGCCTTGAAGCGTGTCCGGTAACCCGGGATTTTCTTCAGTGTCGCCACCACCACCGGATGCGTGTTGCCCATCTCAATCGGATTCGCCATCGGTCCAACAGCCTGCGCCTCCAGAGACGAAGCCCGGCCATCCCAGAACTGAATGGCGCCATAGGCACGGTTGATCACCGTCGGGGAATTGATCCCGCCAACTTGGCCTTTCACTCCCGTAGAAAACTTCGCCTGATCGGTGAAGCCCTTCGCCGGATCGTGGCAGCTGGCGCAAGATAGCGTCCCATCGGCCGAAATACGCTTCTCGAAATACAACAGCCGTCCCAGCTCCGCCTTGGCGGGCGTGTACGGATTGTCCTTCGGCCAGATAATCGGCGGCAACCCGCGCGGAACCACAAACGCCGCCGGCTTCGGCTGGGCATTCAGAAATACGAAAGGAACAGCGGCCAGTGCCGCTGCTCCCATCCAAAAACTCCGACGCATAGACTTTGTCCTTTTTTCTAACTACTTCTTCGCGTAACCCTGCACGTAGATGGCGCGATATCCACCCAGGCTGGCCAGCGTCCCGGTCACTTCCATCACGTGCGCCGTGTGTTCGGCGGCCGCTTTGCGGAAGTCGCTGGTGGTGCCGTCGCGGCGCGGGTCATGCTCTTCTTCCATCAACATGTACAGCGAACCATCGGCCGTCACCAGGCCAATCGGCTGGCCGTTGTTGATGCACTTCTGGCCGCAGGCGCGGTGCTTCTCGCCGTGCTTGCCCAACTGCAGATAGCACGAAAATTCCACGATCTCGCCCACCACAGTGGTTTCCTTGCCCGCGCGCGGCTTCTGGTCCACACCGGCGGCAACGCTGGTCTGGCTCCAGGTGTCACCCTTGGTGCCCATCGTGCCCATCGGCTTCTTGTAGGTCGGGTCGCCCACCGGCGTCATCGCCGGCATCAGCGGACCGGCCGCGGCGGCCTTCTTCGGCGCGTCCTGCGCGAAGACAACCGCGACGGAGGCAATAGCAATCAATGCAAGTTTGGTCAGTTTCATGTTTTGTTTTTCCCCTGGAAAGGCTTTATCCGCGGACGCTGGCCGCGGGAATTTTTCGAAGTAGATCTTCCATCTCGGCGCGGCTTTCGCTGCCGATCGTGAAGCAATCAAGTACATCCTGCGCGAGGGCGAATTGAAGGGCTTCGTCCACGTTTCGGCGCAACTTACCCGCGCCTAAAATCTTCATTCCGATGACGCCCTTACCGGCCGCCTTCATCTCTTTCAACACGCCAATCACCGTGTTCGGATCGGCGTCCATCGCCGCCTGCGCCGGGTTCAACCGCGCCAGGTCCACTTCCACCCACGGCTCGGCCGCCGCCGTCTTCAGCGCCTCCAGCGTATGGCAGGAAACACCCTTCGTCCGGATGATCCCCTTCGCCTGCGCCTCTTCCAACACGTCCATCGCCCCGCGCTTCTTCACATTCCAATCTTTATCGATCATGCAATGCAGCAGCAGAATGTCGATGTAGTCGGTCTTCAACTCGCGCCGGAACCGGTCCAAATCCGCCCGCATCTCCGCCGCCGTACTCGCCCGCGATTTTGACAGCAGCACCACCTTGTCGCGCGGCACCGTCGTCAACGCCCGCGCCACATGCGGATGCGTGCCATACTGATCAGCCGAATCAAAGAAGTTGATCCCCTGGTCGTACCCCGCGCGGAACAGATCGGCCAACCCCTCCACGCCCAGTTTCTTCGTCTGGTTCGAACTCCCGCCCGTCCCATTGGTGCCCGACCCCTGCGCCAACCGGCTCAAAACGATCTTCTTCGGCCCCAGCGTCACACGGTCAATGCCGCTCTTCTTCGTCTCCCCAGCGAACAAATGGTAAGGAAACTGGCCTAAAGTGACGGCAGTGCCAGCGGCGGTGCGGAAAAATCGTCGTCGTTGCATAATAGGGACCGTCCAATTGGTACGATATCACGGCACGGATACGTTTTTGATGCCGACATTTCTCCTCCTGATTGTTTTTTGCCTCTCCCTGAATGCCCAGGAACGCTGGCAAGCCCGCTCGATGGTCATTACGACCCGCGGCATCGCCGCCACCAGCCAGTCGCTCGCCTCCCAGGCAGCCGCTAAAATCCTCGAACGCGGTGGCTCCGCCGTCGACGCCGCCATCGCCGCCAACGCCGTCCTCTCCGTCGTCGAACCCATGATGTGCGGCATGGGCGGCGACCTCTTCGCCATCCACTACGACGCCAAAACCGCCACCCTCTCCGGCCTCAATGCCAGTGGCTGGTCCGGACGCGGCCAAACCCTCGAAGCCTACAAAGCCAAAGGCCTCTACGGCATCCCCTCCTCCGGAATCCACACCGTCACCGTCCCCGGCGCCGTCGATGGCTGGTGGCAGCTCCACAAAAAATTCGGCAAACTCCCCTGGGCCGATCTCTTCCAACCCGCCATCTATTACGCCCGCAACGGCTTCCCCGTCACCGAAATCATCCAGGAGGAATGGGCCGGCGGCGTCTCCAAACTCAATATCGATGACAACGCCCGCAAGTACTGGTTGATCGATGGCCGCGCCCCCAAACTGGGCGAACTCTTCAAAGTCCCCGCCTTGGCCGACGCCCTGGAAATCGTCGCAAAAGGCGGCCGCGATGCTTACTACAAAGGCCCCATCGCCGCCGCAATTCTGAAAACTTCCAAACGTCTCGGAGGCACCCTCCAACCGGCCGACTTCGCCGAATTCACCTCCGAATGGATCGCCCCCATCTCGGTCGATTACCGCGGCTGGAAAGTCTACGAAATGCCCCCCAATGGCCAGGGCATCGCCGCCCTCATGATGCTCAACCTCATGGAGCAATTCGGCCTCCCGCAAATGGACCAGCGCTCCGCCGAAGCCATGCACATCAAGATTGAAGCGCAGAAGCTCGCCTACCGCGACCTCTACACCTACGTCGCCGACCCCAAACAGGCCCACGTCCCCACCGCCGGCATGCTGTCGAAATCCTACGCCAAAGCCCGTGCCGCCGCCATCTCCACCGAACGCGCCAACTGCGACCCCAAGCCCGGCGAGCCCGAAAAAGGCCACACCATCTATCTCAGCGTCGTCGATAAGGATGGCAACACCGTCAGCTGGATCCAATCCATCTCCGACTTCTTCGGCTCCGGCGTCGCTGTCGACGACTATGCCTTCCACCTCCACGACCGCGGCGGCAACTTCTCCGCCGACCCCGCCCACCCCAACGTCCTCGCCGCCCGCAAGCGCCCCTTCCACACCATCATCCCCGGCTTCATGGAGAAGGGAACTACCAAGATCGCCTTCGGCATCATGCGCGGCGGTAACCAGGCCCAGGCCCACGCCCAGTTCGTCTCCAACATTGTCGATCACAACATGAACATCCAGGCCGCCCTCGAAGCCCCCCGCTTCACCCGCCGCACCGTCGATGGCTGCAGTGTGATGATGGAAAATCGCCTCGATCCCGCCGCCCAGGAAAAGCTAAAATCGCTCGGCCACTACGTTGATTGGCGGAGCGAATACAGCGCCCAAATGGGCGGCGGTCAAGCCGTCCAGCTCGATACTGCAACGAAGATCCATTATGGCGCCTCCTCGCCCCGCAAGGACGGAGCCGCCATCCCAGAAGCCGATCCCTACTTCCAGAAAAAACCATGAAAACCCTACTTACCCTGTGTGTGAGCACGCTCGCCCTCTTCGCCGCCGAACCAGCGCAAGAACTCGTCCAGCTCGCCAAAAAATCGCCCCAATCCACCGCCTTCCGCGAAAAGCTGATGGCCCAGACCAAACCCGAAGACCGCAAGAACGGCCGCGCCTGGGCCGGCTACCTCGGCGATTACGTCTTCGTCGTCGAAGCCGCCAAGGAACCGTCCTTCACCTGGGACGAACGCCCCGGCGCCAAGCCCACCCGCCTCAAAGGCTCCGATCTCTGGATCGCCACCCCCACCGGTAAAACCGGTCAGTCGCACAACTACTACTGGACCGTCGAAGGCAAGCAACTCGTCAACGCGCCCCTTAATCTGCCCAACGACGTCCCTGGCTACGGCCCGCTGAGCTACGAAAAACCCGGCGTGCCCCAGGGCAAACTCAGTGAAAAAATCGTCCACACCAGCACCATCTACGAAGGCATGAAGGCGGACTATTGGATCTACGTCCCCGCCCAGTACAACGCCGCCACCCCCGCCGCCCTCATGGTCTGGCAGGACGGCGCCGGCCTCATCAACCGCAACGCCGGCGCACGCCTCTTCAACGTCGTCGATAACC
>CANIFK010000166.1 GCA_947466555.1 Acidobacteriota bacterium
CCACATCGCCCCCCAATCCCGCGCACGGCAGGAAGAAGCCCGGCATCAATTCAAACGCATTCCCTTCCCCCGTATACACCGCCGCCCCCCACTCGCTCGTCTCCATTCGCAAACGAGCCTGATAATCGCAAGTCGAAAACGCCGCCGCATTGTCCGGAACTCGTTCATATCGGAATTGCGTCGCCGAAGTCGCCTGATTCCAGCGCGTTGTGCGCACCGACGACTCATCGGCCGAGCCCACCACAAAGTCGTACCCCACACTCCCATGCACCCATGGGCACATCTCCTGCCGGTCCTCCCAGGGAAAGCTCATGAAGTCACCGGCGTACGCCGAGCTATCCCGAGTCCGGTACGCCGTCACCCCGTCGCCGAAAATGATGCGTTCCCCGTTCACACCCGGCTGATCAAAAAAGTAGAAGATTCCCATCTCTTCGCACGTTCGCGCCAGAAAATGGAAGTCGCTCTCCTCATATTGCACGCGCATGCGTTTCTCGTAGCTGCTCACATTCAGGTCGTAGTTTATGTACGGCGGTTGACTGAAAATCTGCGTCATCAAGTCCCGCGTTGAGTCGTCTCGTGACATTACCCGGGAGCAGACGTTCTGCGTCAACACCCATACCTGCGGCATGACGGTCAGCCGAACCCGGTGGTACGGCCAATTCGCATAGCAACCCATCGGCCGCTCCCCAGCAAAGTGAGTGACAATGCCGCAATAGTATCGCTCCCGTTCCAACCGCGATACCCGCAACGCCAGGCGCCGCCCAAGAAACGAATCCGGCCGATACGATCCGCCTTGGACCGGCTCTCCGGAAGAAGCGTCGAACGTGAATTCAACCTCCAGCCGGTACAGCGTGGACATAGCCTCTTCACAGGTGAAGGACTCCACGTGGACATTGGGCAACAGTTCGCCGTCCAACGTCAGAGACACCCGATCCATCCAGATTCCCTGCGCCGGACCGCCCCCTCCCGGATTCTGATCCGGCTCCGGCATCCCAGTCAATTCATTGATCACAATTGGCATCTCCTACGCCCTTTCCCCTGCCCTATCCTGACCGTCGATCGCGATCGCAAAACGTAACAACCCTGCCAAACGCTCCGCCTGCAACACCCCACTCGCGCCGAAGCACTCATTCACCGCCACAAATCCCTTGTCTGTCCGCAAAAACCGGTTCAGAGCATCCCGAACCAGCGTCGACCGCCCCCCCAGATACGCCTCCGCGGCTACCGTACGGAATGCAGGTATCGCAGCCGCCACCGCAGCCGCCATCCGCGCCGGCTCCCCACTCGTCTGCGCCGCCCACATCGCCGGCCAGTAGCGCGGCTCTCCCTGAAACAGCGCCGCCATGGCCAGATAATCCGCCAGCCCGATCTGAAACATCGGCGCCAGGTCCACGCATTTGCGCAACCCCAGCAACAACGCCGCTACCGGCGCAATCAACAGGTACGCCCGCCGGTCCCTCCCGGCGCGCTCATAGGCCCGCGCCAAATGCCGGCTTCGCTCCACGGGAATCAGCGTTTGCGACAGAGTGTAGGGACGCACTCCATCAAAATGCACGGCAAACCGAGTCTGCACGACCCGCCTGGCATCGTCCATCAACACGCGTAATCTCAGGTCCTGCCCGCCTAAATGATGCTCCACTACCTACCCACGCGCGGGATCACGAAAACCGGGATCAAATTGGTAGCACTACGTTACAATCAAGTCGAAATGGCTGACCCAGGCGCCATCACGCAGTTGTTGCAACGTTGGAGCGGCGGCGACACGGTTGCTCTTTCGGAGCTGATGCCGCTCGTCTACGACGAACTGCGCGGCCTCGCGGCCGGCTACTTGCACGAGGAACGTTCTAACCACACACTGCAAGCCACAGCCCTCGTCCACGAAGCGTATCTCCGCCTGGTCCAGCAGGACTCGCCCTGGAAAAACCGGTCCCATTTTTTCGGTATCGCCGCCCAGATGATGCGCCGGATCCTCGTCGATCACGCCCGCCGCCATGACGCCCGGAAACGCCCCACCTCCGGCACCATGGCCACGCTCGAAGAGGGGCTCACCGTTCCAGTCGGCCCCAATATCGATCTCATCGGCCTCGACGATGCCATGAACAAGCTCCAGGAATTCGATGAACAGAAGGCCCGCGTCGTCGAACTTCGTTTCTTCGGTGGCCTTTCCGTTGAAGAAACCGCCACACTACTGGGCAGTTCCCCGGCCACCATCAAACGCGAATGGGCCATCGCCCGCGCCTGGCTCTATCGGGAAATGCGGAACGAGGAACGCCAATGAATCTCAAGAAACTTCTGGCAACATTCCTGCGGCCCATCGAATCTCCCACGCTCCGATTCGAAGAGCCCGAATGGCCCGATGACCTGGTGAGCGAGATCGCAATCCTCTACCGATTGTCTCCAGACGATCTCCGCCGGGAACTCTACATCACCGGTGCGACCGTCCCTCGCAAGATCCAGTTTTCACCCGTCGCTCAGCGGTACACTCTCCTCGCGCGTGCCCTGCGTCGCCTGCTCGCGAATCGTTCTGACGATCAGGACGAGCCCGACGTCCTCGTCCCGGTCCGTGGGCCTGTGACGCTGACGCTCCCGCCGGAAAGCAAACTGGCTGGTCTCGACCGCGCACTAGCCGAACTGGAAGCCTACTCCCCCCGCCGCGCCCGCATCGCCGAATTGCACTTCTACATCGGCCTCACCATCGAGGAAGTTGCCGCACTCATGGAAACCCCAGTCCGCGAGATCCGGCGCGAATGGCATCTCAGCTCTAACTTCGTGTGGCAAGCGATGCGACAGGACAATGGATTGTGAACCGAGACCTCTGGCGCGAAGTCGACGAAGTCCTCGGCGAAGCGTTGGAGTTGCCTGCCGAAAAGCAGAAGAGCTTTGTCGAGACCCGTTGCACCGGGAGACCCGAACTCCTCGCCGAAGTCCTCAGCATCCTCGATGCGCACTCGGCCAGCGATGGCTTCCTCCCCGCTCTGACCTTCGCCGGTGGCCCCGCCTCTCCAGTTGACGCCCAGGACCTCCGCGGCCGGCGCATTGGAGCCTATCTAATCGTTGATGAGATCGGCCGCGGCGGCATGGGCGCCGTCTATCGCGCCCGTCGCGCCGACGAGCAGTTCGAGAAAATCGTCGCCATCAAGGTCCTCGAACCCGGCCGTCAAACGCGTCAAAGCCTCCTACACTTCGAAAGCGAGCGAAAGGTTCTGGCCACGCTCGACCATCCCAATATCACCCGGCTCCTCGACAGCGGCGTCACCGGCGATGGCATCCCGTTCATCGTCATGGAGTTCGTTGCGGGCACGCGGGTGGACACCTACTGCAATGACAATCTGCTGAGTATTCCCTCCCGGCTTCGCCTCTTCCAATCCGTTTGCGCCGCCGTGCAATTCGCCCACCAACACCTCGTCGTCCATCGCGATATCAAGAGCGAAAACGTTCTCGTCACCAATGAAGGAACACTGAAGCTCCTCGACTTCGGCATCGCAAAAATACTCGCAGAGGCCGGCCTGTCGCACACCGGCCAGACAGCCCACTGGCAGCCCATGACGCTCGACTCCGCCAGCCCCGAACAACTCCGCGGCGAAGTCGTCACCACCGCAACCGACGTCTATTCACTCGGCGTCCTCCTCTACAAACTCACAACCGGCCGGGCGCCCTACGACCTGGCCGGCCGCCCGCTTACCGAGGTCGTCACAACAGTCTGCGACATCGAGCCCACTCCAGCCGGCATCTCCGAAGATCTCGACGCCATCATCGGCAAGGCGATGCGCAAGGAACCAGCCCAGCGCTATGCCACCGCAACAGAACTCTCGCAGGACATCGAACGATATCTCAACGAACGGCCTGTCCGCGCGCACAATGGTTCGTTCCGCTATGTCGCGCACAAATTCCTGCGCCGGAATTGGCGGTGGGTCGCCGCCGGTTCCGCCGCCACTGTTCTCGCCGCGGCTGGCATCGCTGCGATCGTCTGGGAGGCGCGCATCGCCAACCTCGAACGCGCCTCCGCACAACGCCGATTCGAAGACGTGCGGCAACTGGCGCGAAGCGTACTCTTTGAATTCCACGACGGCGTGGCCAGTCTCCCAGGCTCCACCAAAGTCCGCCAACTCATGGTCACCCGGGCCATCGAATATCTCGATCGCCTCGCCGCTGAATCCGGCCAGGACCAGGACCTCGCGCTTGAACTCGCCGCAGGATACGAACGCGTCGGTCGCGTTCAGGGCGACCCCAACCTCGCCAACCTTGGCGACTCCGCAGCCGCTCTCGCCAGCATGGAGAAAGCGCGCACCCTACTTTTGAAGGCATTCGACGGCAAGGATCCGGTCAAGCGGGACCGCGCCCGCACCGGCATGGCGGGTCTGTTAGAGACAATCAGCTCGCTCCGCCTCAGCCGCGGTGAGGTGCCAGGTGCCGTCAACTCCGCTCGCGAAGCCCTTCAACTCCGCGAGACACTCCGCGCGGAAGCTTCCGAAAACGTCGCCCGGCAAAGCGGACTCGCCAACGCTCACTTCGCGCTCGCCAACGCCCTCCAAGTCGCCCGCTCCCCGGAAGCGGTGTCCCACCGGAAACAGGCCGTCGATATCTTCGAAGCCCAACTCGCCGCGGTGCCTGACGATAGCCTGCGCCAGCGTAGCGCAGCCCTTGCGCACAAGATGCTCGGCGGCTACTTCCTCGAACACGATCCCCCCGCGGCATTGCCCCATCTCGAACGCGCTCTCGCGCTGGACGAAAAGCGCTTCGCCGCGCTCCCCAACGATTCCGTCGCGCCCATGGACGTCGCCATCGACCTCGGCCAACTCGCCGCCTTCCTCTCGCGCAACGGCCGGAAGTCCGACGCACTCCCCTACGCCATCCGCTCCGTCGCGCTCCGCCGGAAACTCCTCACTGCTGACCCCAAAGACGCTCGCATGCAAGGACGTCTGGTCTTCGCCCTCAACCTGGAAGCCTTCATTCGCTCGTCCCTCAACCAGAAAGCGGACGCCAAACTTCTCTACCAGGAGGCTCATCAATTTGCCGTCGCCCTGGCTAACGCCGACTCATCCCGCACGGATGCCCAGCGAAATCTGCTCGAATCCGCCAGCGCCCTCTTCACCCTAAACGGCCCCTGCCAGCTCATCCCGCAAATCCGATCGGCCATGAAGTCCCTCGAAGCGAAGCAGGTAGCCACAGCCAACGACCGGGAAATCTACGCATCCTTCGAGACCACTCTGGCAAGGCGCGCCTGCGCCGGGCTCTGAAAATCGACTAAGCTCTCTCCATGCTCCGCTTCTCTGTCCTGCTAATCGCCCTTCCGCTTCTCGCGCAACAGGACCTCCATCTCACCTACACCTCGCCCATCGACAACACCGCTCAACCCTACCGCCTCTACATCCCCAAATCGCATCCCACGCCCGCCCCGCTCGTCATCGCCATGCATGGCACCGGAGGCAATGAAAACACGCTCTTCGACGATCCCGCCTACCAACACATCACCCTCAAACAGGCCGCCGAAAAACTCGGTGTCATCGTCGTCAGCCCACACGGCCGCGGCATCACCGAGTATCGCGGCATCGGCGAACACGACGTCCTCTCCGTCCTCAATAAAGTTCGAGCCAAATACGCCATCGACCCCGAACGCATCTACCTCACCGGCCACTCCATGGGCGGCACTGGCGCGGCCTATCTCGCAATGCGCCACCCGGACTTGTTTGCGGCAGCCGCCCCGCTCGCCGCCGCCTACAGCTATCCTTGGCTCGCCCGGAATCTTGCAACCATCCCCACGCTCTGGATCGCCGGCGCCAACGACGACGAGTTCTACCATCGCGGCGTCGCCGTCGGCCTCGAACGCATGCGCAAATTCGGCGCCAACGCCGTCCTTGAATCCATACCCAATGAAGGCCACAACGGCCCAGTCAAAGACTTCGAAAAGGTGTTCGCCTGGCTCATGAAGTACAAGCGAGATCTCCACCCGCGCCGCTACGTCTACGAGACCGACACCCCGCTCCACGGCTGCGCCTTCTGGACCTGCCTCAACGCCTTCGCCAAGCCCGGCCAGATCGCCGCCATTCAGGCTGAAGCCCCCGGTGGCAACCGCGTCAATCTCACCCTAACCAACGTCACCGAATTCACATTCATCCCCGATTCCACTTTCCTCGACACAACCAAAGCCATTCCCCTCGCCATCAACGGCACCCTCATCTGGAGCGCCCCCATCCCGCTCGACAGGCAACTCCGCATCACCCACGGCTGGACTGCAACGCTCGAGCCCATCCAGCCCCGTCAACTCACCTGGCGCAAACATCCCGTCGCCAACGCCCCCCGGGAACTCAACATGCAAGGCACGCAAAAGCCCCTAGGCACCTGGATCGCCGACGCCATGCGCGCCGCAACCAAAGCCGATATCGCCCTCTACGGCGGCTGGGCTTATCGCGGGCTTCCCATCCCCGAAGGCGCCGTCGATATCGTCGATCTCCTCCAATGTTCCCGGCCCTTCGATCAACTCCTTGTCACCGTCCAACTCACCGGCCACGAGATCAACCAGATCCTCGACGACAACATTCCCCACCCGAAAAAGGACCAACCGCTCCGCGTCGATTCCCCCGGCGCCTCCCGGCTCCTCCAAATCTCCGGCGCCTCCTACACCTTCGATCCCGCCAAGCCAGACGGCTACAAAATTACCAGCTCCACGCTCGATCCGGAGAAGCGCTACACCGTCGCCCTCGAAGGCCAAGTCGTCGAACGCCAGTCCGCGCTCCTCGCCGGCAAGTTCCGCAAACTCGATTACCAGACCACGGCGATTCCACTGACCATGGCCCTATACGGCTACGCCGCCTCGCAAGGCACAATCACCGCCCCGCCGCCTGGCCGAGTGACTCAGCTCCCCGCGGCACGCTAAACAATCACTTGCAACTTGCAAGCAATTAAACTATCGTGTTTGAGTGCCCACAACCAAACACCGGTCCGGTTGTCCGGTGAACGTATCTCTGGAGATGCTCGGTGATCGATGGTCGCTGCTGATCATCCGTGATCTCATGGTGCGCGGCTACCGGACGTTCAAGGAGTTCCAGCAGGCCGGCGAAGGCATCGCCACCAACATCCTCGCCGACCGTTTGCAGAAGCTCATCAACGTCGATATCATTTCCACCGAACAGGTGCCCGGCGACAGACGCAGCATCCATTACCGGCTCACCGAAAAGGGCATCGACCTCGCCCCGGTGTTGCTCGATCTCCTCATCTGGGGCGCCCGCCACGAAGAAACGTCGGCCCCCGGCGCAGTCATCAACCAACTCGAAGCGAATCGCGAATCCGTCCTCGCCGAAACCAGACGCCGCTGGAAAGATCGGGATTTGACGCCCTTGATACCTAAATTCCAAAAGGAAAACGAACTATGAGCAAAGTAAGAGTCCTCGTCGGAACGCGAAAAGGCGCGTTCATCCTGGAGTCCGATGGCAAGCGCGAAAACTGGAACATCACCGGCCCCCATTTCGGCGGCTGGGAAATCTATCACATCAACGGCTCCCCGGCCGATCCCAATCGCCTTTACGCGTCGCAATCCAGCAGCTGGTTCGGCCAGATGATTCAGCGATCCGACGATGGCGGCCAAACCTGGGAACCGGTCGACAATAAGTTCGTCTACGCCGGCGTCCCCGGCACCCACCAGTGGTACGACGGCACCCCGCACCCCTGGGAGTTCAAGCGTGTGTGGCACCTGGAGCCGTCGCTCGACGATCCCGATACCGTCTACGCCGGCGTCGAAGACGCGGCCATCTTCAAGACCACCGACGGCGGCAAATCCTGGAACGAACTCGCCGGCCTCCGCGAACACGGCTCCGGCCCTCGCTGGCAGCCCGGCGCCGGTGGCATGTGCCTCCACACCATCGTCATCGATCCCAAGAACCCGCAACGCATCTTCATCGCCATCTCCGCCGCCGGCGCCTTCCGCACCGATGACGGCGGCGCAACCTGGACGCCCATCAACCAGGGCCTGCGCTCTGAATACATCCCCGACCCCAACGCCGACGTCGGCCACTGCGTCCACCGCATCGCCCTCCACCCCTCCCGCCCCGACACGCTCTTCATGCAGAAGCACTGGGACGTCATGCGGTCCGACAATGCCGGCGATACGTGGCACGAAGTCAGCGGCAACCTGCCCACCGATTTCGGCTTCCCCATCCAGGTCCACGCCCACGAGCCGGAGACGATCTACGTCGTGCCCATCAAGAGCGATTCGCTCCACTATCCGCCCGATGGCAAGCTCCGCGTCTACCGCAGCCGCACCGGCGGCAACGAATGGGAAGCCCTCACCAACGGCCTTCCCCAGCAGGACTGCTACGTCAACATCCTGCGCGATGCCATGGCGGTCGATAAGCTCGATCAATGCGGCGTCTACTTCGGCACCACCGGCGGCCAGGTCTATGCGTCGTCGGATTCGGGCGACAACTGGACGGCCATCGCCAGCAACCTCCCGCCCGTGCTGTCCGTCGAAGTCCAGACCATCCCATGACGATTCGTGTCATGATCCCGGCGCACCTGCGGACAATAGCCAAAGTGAGCGGCGAAGTCGAACTCGACGTCGCCGCTCCGGTCACAATTCCGGCGGTGCTCGATGCGCTCGAAGCCCGCTTCCCCGCCCTGCAAGGCACCATCCGCGACCACGTCACCCGCGTCCGCCGCCCCTTCATCCGCTTCTTCGCCTGCAGCGAAGATCTCTCGCACGACCCGCCGGAAACCGTACTCCCCCTGCCCATTCAAACGGGCGCAGAGCCATTCCTAATCGTCGGCGCCATCGCCGGCGGCTGATCAACTTTCCGTTCCCCCGCCGCGTCAAAACAGCATGATCAAATTCCTGCTGGGCGCTATTCTCGCGGTGCTCGTATGGATGAACTTCCGCATCGTCAGCCACCACGAAAGCCCAGCCAGACCTATCGCCAAGCGCTACCAGATCGACAGCTTCCACCAGGCCGTCGAAAACTTCAAGCAGGACACCGGCCGTTACCCGACCTCCACCGAAGGCCTGCAAATCCTCCGTAAAGCCCCCAACATCAAAGGCTGGCGCGGCCCCTACCTTCCCAAGGACATACCTACCGATCCGTGGGACCTACCCTACCAATATCGCCTCCACCCC
>CANIFK010000167.1 GCA_947466555.1 Acidobacteriota bacterium
CCCGCAACGTCATCAATTTGGACGACCCCGAGGCCAGCCTCATCCTCGTTAAGCCCACGTCCAGCGCGGAATCCGAAGGTGTCGTCAACGCCAGCAAAACCGCCCATGGCGGCGGCGTCCGTTTCGAAAAAGGTTCTCCTGAATACAACACGATCCTCAACTGGATCCGCGGTACCAAACCCTAGACCACTATGCTTCGCCACCCCGCCGTCCCCTACGTCCTCCCCTTCGCCGTCTTCCTGCTCTTCCTCGGTTTGCAGCCGTACAATCCGCTGCCCGGGCCCATCGAACAGGTCGTCCGCGTAGCCATCCTCACGGCGGTCATCTGGTTCTTCTCCCGCCCCGTATTGGATCTGAAACTCGCCACCCCGGCCCTGACGATTCTCTTCGGCGTCGCCGTCTTCGGCCTCTGGATCCTCCCCGATCTCCTCATCCCCGGCTACCGTTCCCACTGGCTGTTCACTAACTCCATCACCGGCGCCGTCTCCAGTTCCATCCCCCCGGCCGACCTCCGCTCTCCCTGGGTCCTCATCTTCCGCACCCTCCGCGCCGCCATCCTGGTCCCCATCCTCGAAGAGCTCTTCTGGCGCGGCTGGCTCATGCGCTGGCTCGATAATCCGGACTTCGAAAAGGTGCCCTTCGGCCGCTACGCCCACCAGGCCTTCTGGCTCTCGGCCGCCCTCTTCGCCTCCGAACACGGCCCCTACTGGGACGTCGGCTTCCTCGCCGGCGCGCTCTACAACTTCTGGGCCATCCGCACCAAACGCCTCGGCGATTGCGTTCTCGCCCACGGCGTCACCAACCTCTGCCTGTCGCTCTACACCATCGCCACAGGTAAGTGGGAATACTGGATGTGAAGATCTTCCTCTACTACATCGGCCGCGCCAAAGACGCGCACGCCAACGCCATCGCGCAAGATTTCATCACCCGCGCCGCCCACTTCGCCCCCTGCGAGATGCGCGAGATCAACCCCGCCAAGTTCGACATCCACGCCCGCCACCCCAACGCCAAAAAGATCTACCTCGATCCCATCGGCAAAGAGCTCGACTCCCACCAGTTCTCGAAACTCCTCGACACCGCCGCCCTCCAGTCGCACGACCTCGTCTTCCTGATCGGCGCCCACGAAGGCCTCACCCCTGCCCAACGCCAACAAGCCGACCTGCTCCTCTCGCTGAGTAAAATGACCTGGCCCCACGAACTCGCCCGCGCCATGCTCGCCGAACAGATCTATCGCGGATTCGCCATATTGAAGAATCATCCCTACGTTCGATAAGCGATAATAGAGGGATATGGCCTGGTGGAATCGGAAAGCCCCGAGCGTAACTCCTACCCCTGATGAAGAACGTCGCGTCAAGACCGAAGGTCTTTGGGAGAAGTGCGACGGCTGCGGCCAGATTATCTGGAAGAAGGAACTCGACGAAGCCCAGCAGGTCTGCGTCAAGTGCGGCTATCACTTCAAGCTCTCCGCCGAAGAACGCCTGAAAATGCTCTTCGATGACGGCGTCTACGAAGAGTACGATCGCAATCTCCGCTCCACCGATCCGCTCGATTTCGTCGATTCCAAGCCCTATAAAGACCGCCTGGCCGCCATGCGCAAATCGACCGGCCACGCCGATGCCATCATCGCCGCAGCAGGCAAGCTCCATGGCCGACGCGTCCAGATCTGCGCCCTGAATCTCCGCTTTGTCGGCGGCTCCATGGGTGCCGTCGTCGGCGAAACCATCGCCCGCGCCATCGATCGTTGCCTCGTCGAAAAGTGCCCGCTGGTCGTCGTCTCCGCCTCGGGCGGCGCGCGTATGCAGGAAGGCGCCGTCAGCTTGATGCAGATGGCCAAGATCTCCGCCGGCTTGATGAAGCTCGACGAAGCCGCCCTCCCCTACATCAGCGTCATGACGGACCCCACCACCGGTGGCGTCACCGCCAGCTTCGCCATGCTGGGCGATCTGAATATCGGTGAACCCGGCGCCCTCATCGGCTTCGCCGGCCCCCGCGTCATTGAACAAACCATCCGGCAAAAACTGCCCGAAGGTTTCCAGCGTTCTGAATTCCTCGTGAAACACGGCTTTCTCGATGCAGTGGTCCCCCGTTCGGACATGCGCCACTACCTGGCACAAGCGTTCGACTTCTTCTGCGGACCCCTCAAGTGAAACCCCTCATCTCCCTGCTCGCCGTCGCGGCCCTAGCCGCGGATTTTGACGTTTTGATTCGCAACGGCCGCGTCATCGATGGCGCCGGCAACCCCTGGTACCGTGCCGACGTCGCCATCAAAGACGGCCGCATCGCCGCCATCGGCAACCTCGCCGGCAAGACCGCCGATAAAACCATCGACGCCGCCAACCGCGTCGTCACCCCCGGTTTTATTGACGTTCACACCCACGTCGAAGGCGCCGTCGAGCTCAATCCCATGGGCGCCAACTACCTCCTCGATGGCGTCACCACAATCGTCACCGGCAACTGCGGCGGCTCCCGCGTCGATCTCAAGGATTGGTTCGCTAAACTCGAAACCCTTAAACTCGGCCTCAACATGGCCACCCTCATCGGCCACAACTCCGTGCGCCGCGAAGTCATGGGCACCGCCAATCGCCTCGCCACCGATGAAGAAATCGTCAAAATGCAGGCCATTGTCGACACCGCCATGCAGGCCGGCGCCGTCGGCTTTTCCACCGGCTTAATCTACATCCCCGGCACATTTTCCGACACGCGCGAAGTCGTGGCGTTAGCCAAAGCCGCCAGCAAATACAACGCCGTCTACGCAAGCCACATGCGCGACGAAGGCCACAAAATCAAAGAAGCCATCACCGAAGCCGTCACCGTCGGCCGCGAATCCGGCCTCCGCGTCCAGATCAGCCACTTCAAAATCGATACGCCCAAAATCTGGGGCTCCTCGAAGGATTCCATCGCCCTCGTCGAAAGCTTCCGCAAGCAAGGCGTCGATGTCGTCGTCGACCAATACCCCTACGATCACTCTTCAACCAACCTCGGCATCACCCTCCCCAGTTGGGCCCTCTCCGACGGCCAGAAGGCCATCGAAGAACGCCTCGCCAATCCCGAGACCCGCAAACGCATCGCCACTGAAATGAAGAAGATGCTCGCCGACCTCGGCCACGACGATTACTCCTACGCCATCGTCGCCAACTACGGTGCCGACGCCTCCCGCAACGGCAAGAACATCTCGGAGATCAACAAAACCGCCGGCCGCGACAAGTCGCTCGACAACGAAGTCGAAACCATCCTCGAAATGATCCTCAAAGGCGGCGCGCAAATGGTCTACCACTCCATGGGCATGGAAGACGTCGAGCGCATTTTAAAATACCCCAACACCGCCATCGCCAGCGACGGCGGCATCCGCGAATTCGGCTCCGGCATGCCCCACCCGCGTAGCTACGGCACCAACGCCCGCGTTCTCGCCGAGTTCGTCCGCAACCGCGGCACGCTTACCCTCGAAGACGCCGTCCGCCGCATGACGTCTCTCCCCGCGCGCACCTTCCGCTTCACGGACCGCGGCCTCCTCCGCGAAGGCTACGCCGCCGACGTCCTCATCTTCGACCCCGCCAAAGTCAAAGACCTCTCCACCTACGCCGACCCCCACCACTACACCGAAGGATTCGACCACGTGCTCGTCAACGGCGTGCCCGTCGTCAGTGAAGGAAAATTGAACGAGGTCCGGCCCGGCCGGATTCTCCGTCATAAAGCAGAATGATCTCGCTCAACGCCGCCGGAAAACGTTTCGGCCCGAAATTGTTATTTGAAAATGTCACCTGGCTCGTCACTCCCCAGGAGAAGACCGGCCTCGTCGGTGGCAACGGCACCGGCAAAACCACGCTGCTGAAAATCCTCTCCGGCGCCGAAGATCTCGACTACGGCTCCATCAGCTTCACCAAGGGCATGTCCATCGGCTATCTGCCCCAGGACGGCCTCTCGTTAAGAGGTCGCACCGTCTTCGCCGAATGCATGAGCGTCTTCGACGACCTCCGCGACATGGAAGTCGAAATGGAAGCGCTCACCCGCAAGATGTCGGAGCTCGACCCGGCCAGCCCCGAATACCTCGCCGTCACCGACCGTTTCCACCGCGTCGAAAACGAGTTCACCACCCGCGATGGCTACTCCGTCGAATCGCAAGTCGGCATGGTGCTCGACGGCCTGGGCTTCGCCAAAGAAGACTGGCACCGCTACACCGAAGAGTTCTCCGGCGGCTGGCAGATGCGCATTGCCCTCGGCAAACTGCTGCTCGAAAAGCCCAGCCTCCTCCTCCTCGACGAACCGACGAACCACCTCGATCTCGAAGCCCGCAACTGGCTCGAAGACTATCTCAACAACTACCCCTACGCCTTCGTAATGATCTCGCACGATCGTTACTTCCTGGACACGACGGTCAAACGCATCGTCGAACTGTGGAACAAGAACATGCACTTCTACAGCGGGAACTACGAAAAGTATCTCTCGCAGAAGACCGAGCGCCGCGAACAGTTAATCTCCGCCTACAAGAACCAGCGCGAACGCATCGAAGCCCTCGAAGCGTTCATCAACCGCTTCCGGGCCCAGGCCACCAAGGCCAAGCAGGTCCAAAGCCGCATCAAAGAACTCGAGAAAATCGAGCGCATCGAAATCCCCACGGAAGAGAAGGCGATTCACTTCTCCTTCCCCCAACCCAAGCCCTCCGGCCGCAACGTTGCCGAGTTCCACGGCGTGTCAAAATCCTACGGCGAAAAGCACGTCTTCAGCGGCGTCAACTTCGTCATCGAGCGCGGCGAACGCATTGCCCTCGTCGGACACAACGGCGCCGGCAAATCCACCCTCATCAAACTCCTCGCCGGCACCGAACCCGTCAGCAAAGGCGAATATGTCCTCGGCCACAACGTCGAACTCGACTACTTCGCCCAGGATCAGTACAAAGAGCTCGACCCCGAAGCCCGCATGCTGGACGATCTCACCAGTCTCGCCGGCCTCAAAACCCAAACCGAACTCCGCGGCCTCCTCGGCTGCTTCCTCTTCTCCGAAGACGACGTTTTCAAACGCATCGGCGTCCTGAGCGGTGGCGAACGCAACCGCTACGCCCTCTGCAAAATGATGCTCCGCCCGTCGAACTTCATCCTCCTCGACGAGCCCACGAACCACTTGGATCTCCGCGCCAAAGACATCCTCTTGAACGCCCTCGAATCCTACACCGGCACCGTCGTCTTCGTCTCGCACGATCGCTACTTCATCGACAAGTTGGCCACCAAGGTCTACGAAGTCGGCGATGGCGGCGTCGAAGTCTACCCCGGCAACTACGAAGAGTACATCTGGCGCAAGTCCGGCGGCGCGCAGAAGATGCAGGCCGAAATCGTCCAGCGCCAGGCCCCCGCCGCCGCGGCGCCATCCGCGCCCGCAACGCCCGCCCCGGAAGCCGCGCCGAAGAAGAAAATCAACCCCATCAAGTTGAAACAACTTCAGGATCGCGTCGTCCAGCTCGAAGCCGATATCGCCTCCACCGAAGCCGAGATGACCGATACCGAAGCCAAGCTATCCAACTACAGCAACGCCGACGAATCGGCCCGCCTCGGCACCGCCCTCGCCGCCCTCCGCGAAAAGCACGAAAAGCTCTTGGCCGATTGGGAATCCACCTCCGAAGCCCTCGCCGAAGTCTCCTAAACAAACCGCGCTCCCCCACCCGCCAGGGAAGGGAAGCGCGGCCCGCGAACTACGGCAGGAACATGGTGTTCAACAGGAACAACTGCGTCACCGGCGTCGCCCAATTGGCGCCCAGAATCGTCGTGTACACGCTCGTGTATTCCAACATCGAGTTGTGCCCCGGATTCTTTAGAAACGTGCTCACCGGCGCATACTTCTTCGTGAAGTTCCAGGAGTCAATCGCCGGCGACGCTCCATCGTTCACCGTGTCATAAACGTCCCAGAACGTCGCCGCCACCTGCGCCTCGTTCGACGCGCCTTTGCAGTACGCATTGCCCAACGTATCAATCGGCAACCCCAGCGTCGTTTCCACCGGGTTCACCGCGGTCCGGTCGAACTGCACCCAATACGGCATGAAATCGGCGAACCCTTCCGTCAGCGCCAGCCCGGGGTTATAGCATTTGGTGATGTTGTGCTTAATCCCCCCGCCCGCCGGCATGTTCCCGTCCCAGTAGTAGGAGTGGATGGAGTGCGCCAGTTCATGCTGCACCACGCCCGCCACCGCATGCACGCTGATCAGCCAGATCTTCCCGTCGCCTGATTGCGAACAGCTCCAGGCAATCGTGTTCCCGCCCGCGTCCGTGCTCTTGCACTTACCAGTCGAAAGCGTGTTTGGATAGGTAATCTGCACCGGCTCATCTCGCAGCGCATTCATCCCAAACTTGTTGAACTTCCGCCACAGCGCCATCCCGCCCTGGTAGATCTTATCGATCCCCGGCGCGTTCCCCGTCTTCGTCAGGTCCGCCGAGCGGTAGCCGATGTCGGTCACCAGCCCCGTCACGTCCCAGTCGTCGCCCCACGTGTAGATATCGCCATTGGCATCCTGCACCTGCAAGAAGCGGTTCGCCGGCTGATACTCCACGCGCACCTGGAACCCCGGAATCGGCGGAATCAAGTAATCCGCCGACCACGTCCCATCGCCCGTCACGTTCGCCGAACCAATCTGGTACCACGTCCCGCCCAGGCCCTGCCATACCCGAACCTTCCAGCCCCACGCCGCCTGGTAGACGCTCCCCGGCAGCTTCAGCATGAACTTGCCCTTGATAGACCCGAACACGCTCGCCCTCTCCTCCTGTACACCCGTCGCCAGCCGCGTCGCGTCCACGCCCATCCGCACCGGGAACAGCCCCTCCCCCACGCCGTCCTCCGGCAACTGCCGCAGCCGCATGTTGGAAAGTTCAAACGGACTCACCTCGTCCACGCGCTCCACCGGCGTCTCCGCGCTCTCGCGGCCCGATGCGAATGCCAATCGCCCCATCGGCTGCGCGTCCAGATACCCGCCGCCAATGTCCACCCGCAGCGGCACGCTCTCGCCCGGAATCGCCATGCGCTGCGATAGAAACGCCCGTTCATAGGTGGTCTTTGCCACCCCCGTCGCATCCACCACCAACACCTCGTGCAACTGCGGCCCCGCCGTCACGCCACCCTCCGGCCCCGCCACCTGCGACACCACATGCAGCACCTGCACGCCATCGCTCATCTGCAATTCGCCCAGACTCACATCCATTCGCGACCCGGGAGAAAGAACAATCCCCCGCGTCGGACGAAACGTCGCCGTCCCCGCCGGCCCTGGCGAAAACGTCAGCGTCTGGCTCTCTCTCGTCATGTTCGTCAGGCGCAGATAACTATCTCCGCGCCGGGCTAAAATACTCTCCACCGAAACATCCACCGGTGACGGTTGATGTCCCCATACCCCCGCCGTCAGGCAAATCGCCAATAACGGCATACGCAGTCTTTGAATCATATAGAGCTTCCTTCTCTGTATCGTTTAGGATCTTCTGATCCCACCTACGATGCGGAGTTTTCGCCCTCATCTGATCGCCACTTCGTGAAATCCTACCAGCCGGATTTCCCCTAGTTAAAGTACCCCTCCCCTATACTCTCTCTAACTTAATGGGGTACGTATTCCCCGAAGCAAACTGAGCTACGTAGATACTCTCGTCTTTATCCACTAACAAATCGTGCGGATGCAGAAACGTGTCTTCCGTATGCCGCATCGGCCGCAATTTCCCGTCATCCCCATACTCGGGTGTCGACCCGGCGATATTCGCCACCACCCGCAGCTTCGCGTCCAAAATCGAAATGAACCCTCGGCTATTCCGGTCCTTCGGCCAGTTATCCGCCAAATGGGCCACATAATACCGGCCCTTGTGAAATCGGATCTGCCGCGGATTCCCGCCCGGTAAATCCACCTGCTGTAACTTCTCCCCATCCAACGACAGTCGCAGTAAATACTGCTGGTCGCTCATCGCAATCAACATCGTATCTTTGTCGATCATCCCTCCGTGCGGCCCCCAATGCACAATCCCGCCCTCGGCCCCGCCCAGCACCCGGACTAACTTACCCGCCGCGTCATACCGGAAGATATAGTCCTTTCCGTACCCATCCAACACAAAGAAACCGCCATCTTTCATATGCAACGTCCACGACGGCTTATAATCCGCCTCCTTCGCATACTTGCCGGATTCCGAAGCCCACCCCCACTCCTGCAGCACCGTCCCATCCAGCGTCGTCTTATACACTTTGTGCGTCACCAGGTCGGTAATAAACAACACCTCCCGCCGCCCCTCCCGGACAATAGACAGCCCGTGCGCCCCCGGAAACCCCGTCCCCCACTTACTAACTAACTTGCCCTTCTTGTCGTAAATAATGACATTATTCGCCACGTGATCGGTCAGCAAAATCACATGCCCCTGTGAGTCCTCCACAATCCCGTGGCAGTTCTTCACCGGCGTCTTCTCATCCAGCACGCCCCACCCCGGCACCACCCGGTACCGGTAGGCCCCGGCCCCCATCAGCCCCATCCCAATCCCAGCCAAACATGCCCTGCGCGTAATCATAGCCACTCCGTATTTGTATCACCAATTCTGGCCGCTAAATTGCTCTCCTCTCTGTGGGTTTCTCCTCAAACAGCCAATTCGGGGGCTTTTGCCCCTACCTCAGAAAATAACGGGGTATTTCCCCCGAATTGGTAACCCACTCGCCCCCACCCCCCATCTGCGCTAAAATCCGGTTCATACATGCGCACTGCGGTTGTCATCTCTTTGTGTTTCTTTTCTGCGGTTTCGGCGCAACAGTTTCCCCTTCGCGGACTCACTCCCGACGAAGTAACAGCCGAAAATCTACTCGTCGCCCAGGAGGCTTGTAAGGTGAATTCCGGCGCCCCGGAAACCGACTCCCGCCTCCGCGCCGCCGTGAAGGAACAACTAGCCGGCAACACCGCCGCCGCCGACAAACTCCTCCAACAACTCCCCGCACTCTCCGCCGGCGATTTCCACTTCTGCTTCGGCAATCTCGACCGTGCCGCCGCCGCCTTTAAGTCCGTCGCCACCCCCGAAGCCGAGACGCGGCTCCTCGCCGTCCTCGCCTCCCAACGCCGCCGCCCCGAAGCCCTCGCCCTCGCCGAGAAACTCCTCAAAGCCAAGCCC
>CANIFK010000168.1 GCA_947466555.1 Acidobacteriota bacterium
ATCTTCAGCAGATGTTCGCGGGGCATTAGCTGTAGCTCCTTGCTTTGTCCATGAGGGTTTCAAACAGCTCCTGCGGCGGGGTGCCGCGCTGTTCGCAGATTACGCGGATGATCGGCTCGGTGTGGCTGACGCGGACGTGGAACCAGCGGTCCGGCCAGGTGACGCGCAGCCCGTCGGTGCGGTCGATGCGGCCGTCGGGATAGGACGCCAGCAGGTCCAACAGCAACTCCGGCACGCGCGGCGACTCCAGCCGCACCTCGCCCTTCAGGATCGAATATTGCGGATAATCGGCCAGCAACTGGCCCAGCGTGCGGCCGCGTTCTTTCATCATCGTCAGCACGGCGAACATGCTGGCGATGCCGTCGTAGATGAAGCGGAACTGCGGCATCATTACGGCGCCGGTGCCTTCGCCGGCGACCGCGATCTGCTCCGGGCGATACGCGGCGAGCGCGTCCATCGCCGCCTGGCGCCCCACCGGGACGCGCAACACGCGCCCACCGTGGCGCGCGGCCACGTCGTCGATAAGCGCGGAACTGGAGAGGTTCGTGATCACAATCTTCCCCGGCCCGCGCGACAACTGATGGTCGGCCAACAACGGCAGCATCATCTCTTCGGAGACGCCGTGGCCCTGCTCGTCGGCCATCGCCACGCGGTCGGAATCCACGTCGAACAGGAACCCGGCATGCGCGCCCAGCGGCTGCATCAGTGGGCCCAACTGCAACTCCACCATGCGCGCCGAGGTGCTGGGCTCGTGGGCGAACTGCACGCCTTCCACGCGCTCGTTAATCAGCACCAGATCAAGGCCGTAGCGCTCAATGACCCGCCGCAAAATCAGCGCCGAGGTGCCGTTGCAACAATCGACAACAACGCGAAAACCGCCGAGGCTTGGCAGGTCGAACACCGCCGCCAGGTCATCAATATAGCGATCCAGCGCACCCGCATCGAACCGCTGCCCGCCCAGCTCATCCCAACCTACAAACCGGAATTTGCGCAGGTGATAGATGTCCAACAGCTCCCCGGCCTCGGCCGTGGAGAGATACGTCCCGCGCGGGCCCAGGAAGCGCAGCGCGTTCCAATCGGCGGTATTGTGACTGGCGCTGATGGCGATGCCGCCCGAGGCGTCCAACCGCTGCAGCGCGTGCTGCACCACGGGCGTCGACACAACACCCAGGTCGATCACCTCATGCCCGCAGGCCATCAGCGCCGACACCACGCCCTCCCACGCCATGCGCCCGCTGGCGCGCGGATCGCGGCCCACAACCACAGGCCGCCCCGGTTCAATAAACGTTCCAAACGCCGCCGCGAAATCCAGGATATGACCGGCCGTCAATCCCCTTCCCACGATGCCACGCAGGCCAACGTGGGAAATACGAAGTCCGCTATCACCCCTCATTTCGCGACCAGCCGCAACCGCCCGAACGCCTCCGGCACGTGATAATTCCGCGCGCCCGTCGGCTGCCAGGCCAGCATGCGATACCCGTTCGGCTTCTTGCCTTGAATGCGATAAAAATTGATCCGCATCTCACTCCCCGTTTTAGCGACAGCGCCGTTGATGCTGTCCATCGGAATCTGGAACTCGCCGTACCAGATCTTCTTTTCCTTATCGATCCGCGCCTTCACTTTGTAGCCGGAGTTCCACAGCATGCCGCCCTGCGGCAGCGGGTTCTTGCGGTCGATGTCGAGATCGACCCACTCACCCTGCGGCGAAATCTGATACTCGCGGTAGTGCCAGATCTTGTCCATCTCCGCGCCCACAAACACCTCGGCCACGTCCCACTCCCACAGCCGCCAGGTGTCTTTGGTCGTGTCCGGATCCGGCTTCAAATTCAGCTCTTCGTAGTGGTTCACGAACAGGATGTAGAGATTCTTGTCGGTCCAAATGGAACGGATCTCCGTGCGATTCCCGGCCACCGGATCGGCCAGCGGGCCCTGTTCCACCACCGTCGGCGCAACAGCCTTCCAGTGGCGAGCCTGCGGATCGGCCGTCAGCGCGACGTCCTTTTTGGCGTGATGGCTCTCCACAACTCCCTTTCCGTCCGCCCACAACGGGGCCATGCACAGTAAAATCCACGCAAGCTTCTTCATTTCTCTGACACTATCAGGTTAAATGACGTTATGCCTATCCTGCGGCCAATGGCCCTGTTCTCCCTGGCCACTCTGATCCTTGCCGCGCAACCCGTCGCCCGCACCGTCACACTGCCCAACGGCGTCACCGTCCACGAAAACGTGGCCTACGACAAGTACCCGGACACGGTCATGGACATCTTCCGTCCCGCCGGCGCTGGCCCGTTCCCGGCCGTCATCATCATCCACGGCGGCGGCTGGACGTCCGGCAACAAGGCCGGAATGCTGGGCAACTGGGTGGCGCGCTACCTGGAAAAGAAATTCGTCGTCGCCAATGTCGAGTACCGTCTGGCGGCCGCCGCCAAGGCCCCGGCCGCCGTCGAAGACGCGCTCACCGCCGCCAACTTTTTCATCGATAACGCCGCCAAATACGCGGCCGACCCCAACCGCATCGTCGTCACCGGCGGCAGCGCCGGCGGCCATCTGGCGTTGATGGTCGGCATGACGCCGGCCAGTGCCAATCTCGGCAAACCGGTCAAGGTGCGCGCCATCGTCAACTTCTACGGCATCACCGATGTCGACGCGCAACTCCACGGCGCCAACCGCCGCGAATACGCGACAACCTGGGTCCCCGAAGGTCCGGACCGCACCGCGCTCGCCCATCGACTGTCGCCCATGACCTACGTCCGCAAGGACCTCCCGCCGGTGCTGACCATCCACGGCGATGCCGACGCCACCGTCCCCTACGAGCACGGCGTCAACCTCACCAAAGCCCTGAAGAAGGCCGGAGCGGTGACCGAGATGATCACCGTCCCCCAAGGCCCCCACGGCTTCCCGCCTGCCACGCAGGAAGAGCTGTATCCCAAAATCTTCGCGTTCCTGAAGAAACACGGAGTCCTGTAGTGCATCTGCTTTTAGTGCGCCTGCTATTGCTCACCGCGTTCGTCCTCCACGCCCAGCCGTTAAAACTGAATGAGGGGAAGGTATACGGCCGCGACGCCTGGGTGATGACCAACGGCCTCATCCGCGTCGCGCTGCTTAAAGGCGGCGGCCACATCGCCGAAGTCCGCCAAACCACCGGCGACCCCAAACGCGACATCAACCCCATGCGCGTGCCGCACTACTCGACCATCGACCCGCAGAACTACAACCCCGCCAAACACGGCGCCGTCTACGGTACCGATCCCCACGCCCGGCTCTCCTCCGGCTACCTCGGCCACCTGCTCTGTTTCCCCTTTTATGGCCCCGTGTCGTCGCCCGAAGAAGCGAAGCGCGGCCTCGGCAACCACGGCGAAGCCCCGGTCGTCGAGTGGCGCAAAATCAAGTCGGAGATCACCGCCGAAGCGGCCGTTTTCGAGTACGGCGCTGACCTCGTGCAGACGCAATACCGCGTCTGGCGGCGCGTAACGCTCCCTGCCGGCAAGCGCCACGTGAACGTCGAAGAGTGGGTGGAAAATCTGACCGATCTCGACCGCCCCATGCAGTGGATGCAGCACGCCACCTTCGGCCCGCCCTTCGTCGAACCGGGCCGCTCCCGCCTCCGTATCTCCGCCAAGGACCCGGCCCTCCGCGACCGCATGATGCCCGAGGAACACGGCACCGGCAGCTACACCGCCATTCGCCTGGACCCCACCCGCGCCCAACAGTTCTTCGTCCTCTCCCACCCGGAATTCAAGGTGCAGATCGGCTACATCTTCCCCACCGCGCAGAACCCTTGGGTCGGCGACTGGATGGAGAATCTACGCAACCAGACGCTGCCGTGGAGCGGCCAAGTCATCGCCCGCGGTATCGAGTTCGGCAATAGTCCGTATGCCGAGGGCCTGCGCAAAGCCATCGACCGCGGCACGCTTGACGGCGCCCCGGCCTATGGCTGGATCCACGCCCGCGAAACGCTGAAGAACGAGTTCCGCATCTTCCTCGCCGAACCCGGCGCCGCCGAACCGGCGCGTTAACCGATCGAGTTCAACAGCGCCGTCACCGGCCCGGCCACCGTCGCCGCCAGTTGCTGATTGGCTTCCGTCCCCATCTCGGAGACGACAAAAACCAGAAACGCATCCGCTTCAAATCCGGCGATCTGAAAACGCGGCACATCTTCGTGGAAGACCGGCGCGCCGCTGGCCACGCGGCGCAGCGGGCTGTTGGCGAATGTTTCCCCGTCCTGTTTGCGCGCGATGACCAGCGAGACAAGTCCGTCATTGGCGTCCCGCATCACCAGATGGATAAAAGAACGCCCGCGCGCCTTGCACTCATGCCCGGAGACAACACGGTAGTTCGACGGAATGTGCGTCAATACCGGACGAAATGCCGCCGGCAACGCCTGCTCCGTTCCGTGTTTCGGCCATTTTCGGAAGGCCGCGCAGTGAATGTGATCGGAAAGCCCGACGCGCATGATGCGGCTCACGCCGTCCGGCAGCACGTCGAAGTAGGCGCTCTCGCTCATCCGGTTCTGGGCCCACGGCACGGCCCAATAGCTGCCGACAGCCATCAACAGGGCCGCGGCGGCGGCGTAGGGTTGCCACCGCGAGCGAAACCCAGGCGGCGCCATCGCCACCCGTACCCGCGATTCCATCCGCGCGTCCACCGGCGTCGAACGAACCGCACGGCGCAGACCCACCCGCACCCGTTCCCGCAGTTCCGCCTCCGCCCGGCACGCCGCGCACCCGGCCAGATGCCCTTGCAGCCAATCTGGTTCGGCCAGTGTGTCCATCGCCAACAACGCCCGTTCGCAATCCGGATTCATCGCCCGCTCTCCTTCCCGCCCAAGGCCTCACGCAGCAATCGGCGCCCACGGCTCACCCGGGACATCACCGTCCCAATCGGCACCTGTAGAATTTCGGCAGCCTCCCTGTAAGCAAATTCTTCCACATCCACCAGCAACAGGACCGCCCGAAAGTCGGACGGAATCTGCTCCAGTGCCGCCAGCAGGTCTTCATCGGTTAACTGTTCCGGAATCGGTGGCGTATAAGCAGCGGTCGACTCCGTATAGTCATCCATCGGCTGCATCACCGAGAACCGGAACCATTTCCGCCGGTAGTGCTGCACGCAGTGGAAAAGTATTTTGTACAGCCATGCCCGGCAGTTGGTGCCTGTTTCGAAGCGGCCAAACGATTTCCAGGCCTGCAGAAAAACGTCCTGAACCACGTCCTCCGCCCGGCCCCGGTCGCCCATCATGCGGGACGCCGTCCGCACCAGGTCGTTCAGGTGCGGCATCGCCTCGCGCTCAAAGCGCTGTTCTGCGCTCAGTGCCATCGGGACGGTCGGCAGCGGCGATGTGGGTTCGGTCCGGTTCATCCAGCGTTCCGCGGTTTCACTCACGGTCATTGCACCATGAATAACCACTCAGCATCTCGATTTATTCCCCGCCGTCAAAAAAACCGTGTCACACACGGTTTCACCTCTCATCGGATCTCTCCGGCCCGACGACGTCGTTCCACCTCCCTGACAAAATGCCGGAAACCGAAAAACACTACCGCCCCGCTTGCCACTAGCGCAAGTGCCGCGGGCCTCGCCTCATCCGCAGTCAGCGGGTGCAATCGCAATTCCTGACCGAACCGGACCAAGGCGCTAATCGCGTTCATCACCATAAATCCCCGAAATGACACCTGCACAAGGAGGCCGTGCGGCGGCGAGACCCAGAGAGACAGCGATCGCCTCCAGTAGACAGCTATCCAGCCAAACAACCCCGCCGCAACGGGCAGCATCCCCAGAAAGGCGGCCCGCTGAAACGGCTCATCACGCCGTCGAGCCTCCCGCTCCCGTTCCTCCACATCCTTCTCCGTCATCAGAGAGGCCCGATCCACTTCAATGCGCACCGGAGCCATCCCCACCAGCGAAACCCGGATCTTCTGCCCATCCCGCAATGGCATCCGGACGCCGGTGCAAACCCCTTGCCCTTGGACCGTAAAGCAGGCGTTCCCTCCGCGCCTCCCATAGCCGCTAACAACGCCCTCCAAGACGCCGGCCGCCCCCTGCGGCAGCAGCAAACCGAACATCACAAGCGCACCGATCAACGCTGGCACGCCGGCCACAAACTGAACGATGCCCCCGTCCCGTCCACGCAGCAGCCACAAAGCAGCCAACCCAGCCGAGGACAATCCCGCGCCCCACGCCGCCAACGCCCATCGCGCTACCGGCGCCGCCTCCTCGAACACGGTCACATACGCAGGCATCCCGTACCTGAATAGCACGGCAAGCCCCAAACTAACCCCTCCCCCCGGTGGGATACTAAAAGCAGGAGATTTACTATGGCACAAGAAAATGGCGACAAAGTAGTATGGTTCCTGGCTGGCGCGGCAATCGGCGCGGCCATTGCTCTGCTCTACGCTCCCGCGAGCGGCGAAGAGACCCGGGCCAAACTGCTCGACAAAGCCAATGAAGGCAAAGAAGTCCTCGGCGAACACGGTCGCGAACTGATGGACCGCGGGCGTGAACTTTATAGCAAGGGCAAGAGCATGGCCGACGAAGCCGCCGACATGTTCGAACGCGGCCGCAAACTCGTCGAAGGCTAACCCATGAGCGCACCGACGCTTCCGGTGTACGCCAACGAAGCCTACACCGATTTCACCGTGCCTGCCAACCGGCAGCGTCAACAGGAAGCAATCGCCGCCGTCCGCGGCGATCTCGGGCGCCAATACGACAACTGGATCGCGGGACAGGCCACACAGACCGGGCAATGGCTCGAATCCGTCAACCCGTCCCAGCCGTCCGAAATCATCGGACGGCACGCCAAGGCGAATGCCGATCAGGCCCGCCTTGCCGTCGAAGACGCGCATGCGTTCTTTCCCATATGGGCCGCGACGCCCGTTGAACAGCGCGTCGAAATTCTCGTCAAGACCGCGGCCATCCTTCGCGGTCGCAAGCCGGAATTCAACGCCTGGCTCGTGCTCGAATCCGGCAAATCGTTTGCCGAAGCCGAAGCCGATACCGCCGAAGCCATCGACTTCTGTGAGTACTACGCGCGCCAGATGCTGCGCTACGCCTCGCCCGATCCGATTGTGCAGATGCCGGGCGAGAAGAACGAGTTGGTGTATCTGCCGCTTGGCGTCGGTGTCGTCATTCCGCCGTGGAACTTTCCCCTCGCGATTCTCGCGGGCACCGCCGTCGCGGCGCTCGTCTGCGGCAACACGGTGGTCTTGAAGCCCTCCAGCGAAACGCCCATAATTGCCGCGAAGTTCGTCGAGGTACTGCGCGAGGCCGGCCTCCCGCCCCGAGCGCTCAATCTCTGCGTGGGCAGCGGCAGCGAGGTTGGTGACACCCTCGTCACCCATCCGAAAACGCGGTTCGTTTCCTTCACCGGCTCCCGCGAAATTGGCCTGCGTATCAACGAACTGGCCGCCCGGCCCCAGCCCGGCTGCATCTGGATCAAACGAGTCGTCGCCGAAATGGGCGGCAAAGACGCGATCCTTGTCGACGAGGACTGTGACCTCGAAGCCGCCGCCACCGGAGTCGTCCAATCGGCGTTCGGATTCCAGGGTCAAAAATGTTCCGCCTGCTCGCGTGCTATCGTCCACGAAGCGGTCTACGACGAGTTCCTGGAGAAGGTGAAAGCGAAAACCGAAGCGCTCACCCAAGGCGCGGCTGACGATCCTGGCAACGCCATGGGCCCGGTGATCTCGGCGAAGGCGCGCCAAACGATCCTGGCCTATATCGAAACCGGCAAGTCGGAGGGTACTCTCGTCACCGGCGGCGGCAGTTCCGGCGAGGGCTATTTCATCCAGCCAACCGTCATCGCCGATGTGGATCGAAAGGCACGCATCTTCCAGGAAGAGATCTTCGGCCCGGTCCTGGCCATCACCAAGGCGCGCGACTTCGACCACGGCTTGGAACTGGTCAACGATAGCGACTACGGCCTGACCGGCGCCGTCTACACCCGAGACAAGACCCGGCTCGAAAAGGCCCGGCGCCTCTTCCATGTCGGCAATCTCTATTTGAACCGGAAATGCACCGGCGCCATGGTTGGCGCGCATCCCTTCGGCGGGTTCAATATGTCGGGCACGGACTCGAAAGCTGGGGGTCCGGACTACCTGCTCCAGTTCCTGCAAGGAAAATCGATCGCGGAAAAGATCCTATAGGAATCTTTGTTAGGGGCGCCGACGGCGCCCGCAGCAACTCGTGTCCCGATCGACTAGAAGAGTCCGAGCCCCTCAACACATGCAATGCAGCGCCTGCCATCTGCCTCGGCTGCCGCATACGTCACGCGCTTCGCCAGAGTGTTGTTCGGGAAATCCGCCTGAGCCGGTCGACTCCCCCGTTCGAGCCCCGCTGCACCTTCCCACGCGATCAATGCGCATCTGGCCCCTGTTCAGCGCGCATCCCCTAATCCCACGAAAGCGGAAACGGAACTCTGGTTGTTTCAACAATTTGGGACCAGCCGGTACGTCACGATGAGCAAGCTCTTGGCGCCGGTCGCCCACACACCACCTCCACTCCGAGCAGCCGCCCACGCGTCCTCGTTACAACTGCAGGATTCACGCGGAGCACCGACCTGCGCCCGTTCCGGCAGTTGGCTCATAGCCGGTTGGGCCTGCCGTATCCACCTTCTCCCCCGAGCAACCGGCCCGTGCGACCTCGGCACAACTAGCACCGGAGCAGGATTCACACGGACGAGCGTGCCCCTGCCATCCCAGCAATTGACTCACCGTCGACCAGGGCCATCGCCACCAAGCACTGGTTTACTCGACGCCCGCCACACGACCACCGCACCCACCTCCGCCCGGAGCAGCCGCCCATGCGTCTTCGGCACAATCAACACCGCAGCAGAATTCACCAGAACTAGCGCCCCCTCCTATTCCAGCAATGGACTCATCGTCGGATAGCCCCGTCGTCACCAGGCCCCGGCCCGCCCGACGTCGACGACACACCCACCGTATCGACCTTCTCCCCGAGGAACCGCCCATGCGGCCTC
>CANIFK010000169.1 GCA_947466555.1 Acidobacteriota bacterium
AAGCAGAGCGCGAGCGATATGAAGGTGCTGGCGGATTTGTTGTTGTTAAGCGAAGAGGCGGGGGTACGGGAGCGGATGGGGCGGTGCCGGCGAATGTGAGGACGGCGATGCGGGCACAGGGGAGGAAGGGGGCGTGCCGAGGCCGTCGATGCCGGTGAGTTCGGCGTTGCAGGTGGAGCGGATTGGAGTGGCGATGGAGGGATTGGGTCAGACAATTCCTGGGTGATCCCCCTTCGCCCTTCGGGCTTCGGGGGACAAGCCCAGGAATCTCTTCGGGCTTGGGTTACCGGGATTGGTTGTGGTTGGCGGTGAGGCCGCCGGCGGTGACTTTGGTTTTGAGTTTCATGTTAGTGTTTCTCCTTGGTTGACGGTGCGGAGATGGGCGGCGGGATTGGTCATTGGCGTTAGAGATTTTTTGCGTTGGCTTGGACTTTGGCGATGGCTGTGGCGATGTCATCCATGTCGGATTGGGTGCCGAGGAGGTAGCGGTGCTCCATCCAGACGGCTTCGTGGCAGGCCTGGTTGGAGGCGGGGCACGTTTCGTTGTAGTGGGCGTGGGATTCGCCGTACATGGGGTTGTTGAAGAGGGAATGGGCGTAGCCGCTGGAGGCGGGGACGCCTTCGGCTGTCAGGGCTTCGAGGAACTTCTCGCGGGTGGTGCCGAACTCGCTTTCGAGGAAGCGGAGGCAGTAGATGTGCCAGGCGTGGCCGGTGGCGTACGCGGGGACGGCCATCGGTTTTATGCCGGGGATGTGTGTTAGTTTTGCGGTCAGGTAGGCGCCGTTATTCTGGCGGGTTTTGGTTTGTTCTTCGAGCCGTTCGAGTTGGGCGAGTAGGATGGCGGCCTGGAATTCAGTGAGGCGGTAGTTCCAGCCGAGGCGGTGGTGTTCGTACCAGGGGCGGCCTTTTTTGCGGCCGACCCAGACGAGGGACTCGGCGATCTCGGCGAGCTTCTCGTCGTTGGTGACGACGATGCCGCCTTCGCCGGCGGTCATATTCTTGGAAGCTTGGAAACTGAACGTCGCCATGGCGGCGATGGAGCCCATGGGTTGGTTGTTCCAGGTGCCGCCGTGGGCGTGGGCGGCGTCTTCGAGGACGGGGATGCCGTGGCGGTTGGCGATGGCGAGAATGGCGGCCATGTCGGCGGGGAGGCCGGCGAAGTGGACGGGGATGATGGCGCGGGTCTTGGGGGTGATGGCGGCTTCGAGTTTGGCGGGGTCTAGATTGAGGGTGTTGATATCGATATCGCAGAAGACGGGGACGGCACCGATCAACATGGGGGCGGAGGCGGTGGCTATGAATGTGTAGGGAGGGACGATGACTTCGTCGCCGGGTTTCACGCCGAGGGCCTTCAGCGAGATTTCGAGCGCGGCGGTGCCGTTGACGCAGGCGATGCCGTATTTGCAGGCGTGGGCGGCGGCGAATTTCTGTTGGAACTCGGCGACTTTGGAGGGGGATTGGGTGGGGTCGACGGCTTCGCCGAGGGTGTAGCGCCACCACTGACCGGAGCGGAGGACTTCGAGGGCAAGTTCCTCTTCGCGGGGGCCGTGGACGGGCCAGGCGGGGAAGGGGGCGGTTCTGACGGGCTGGCCGCCGTGGAGGGCGAGAGGGCTGCTCATGGGAGGTTCTCCGGGTTGGGGCTGAAGTGTTGTTCGATGACCATGCCGGCGACGCCGAGGATGGCGGCGCCGTCGTTGACGCGGGTGACGCCGTAGCGGAGGCGGAGCTGGGCGGTGGCTTCGCGGAGGGCCTGGCGACGAACGTGGGCGGTGATCTGGTCCAGGAACTCCTGGCCGGCGATGGCGAGGCGGGCGTCGAGGACGATCAGGGCGGGGTTGAAGAGGTTGACTAGATTGGCGATGCCGAGGCCGAGGTGACGGGCGACTTCGGCGGTGACGTTCATGGCGACTTTGTCGCCGCGGCTGGCGGCTTCGAAGACTAGCCAGCCGTTGGTGTCGGGGCCTAATTCGCTCTTTCCGCCATCGGAAAGAATGCGGCGGACGCGGGATTCGACGGCGCGGAGGCCGGCGACGGCTTCGAGGCAGCCGAAACTGCCGCAGGGGCAGACGGGACCGTCATCAGTGACGCGGGTGTGGCCGAACTCACCGGCGGCGGAGCCTTGGCCGTAGAGGAGGCGGCCATCGACGTAGAGACCGGCGCCGATGCCGGAGCCGTAGTCGATGTAGATCATGCTGGTGGCGCCGGACTCGGCGGGTTCGGCCTGGTGTTCGGCGAAGGCTTTGGCGCGGGTGCGGGATTCCAAGAGAACGGGGAGGGCGAATTCGCGGGTGAAGATGTCGCGGAGCGGGACGTTTGACCAGTAGGGGAGGGTGGAGCAGGAGAGGGTGATGCCGTTGCGGCGGTCGACGAGGCCGGGGTCGGCGATGCCGATGGCCATGGGCTGGATTTGGGCGTGTTTGATGGTCTTTTTGGTGATGGCGATGAGTTGGCGGAGGAGGGCTTCGCGGGTGGTGGCGAGTTTGGTGGGGGAGGAGAGGAGGACCTGGATTTCGGGTTTGAGGTTGGTGACGCCGGCGGTGATGGATTCGTCGTCGAACTCGAGGCCGATGATGGCGCGGCGGTCGGCGTTGAGTTGGAGGAGGGTGCTTTTGCGTCCGAGATTGGCGCCTTCGGCGGCACCGGCTTCGAGGAGGCGGCGGTCGGCGAGGAGTTCGCGGACGAGTTCGGAGGTGGCCGAGAGGCGGATTCCGGTGAGGGAGTGGATGTCGCCGCGAGAGAGCGGGCCGTGTTTGCGGAGGAGCGCTTCGATGGTTTGTTTGTCGCGATCGGGTTTTGTCGCCACCGGTTTCAGGATACACCTTTCTTTCTGATTTCGGAAAGAATGGAATGGCGGCGCAGCCATAGGGGAATTCCGTGGTGACAGTCACCTAGGAAAGGGCTGATAGGCTATTGGGGGATGTCCGATTCTGACGCTCCTCATTTGCAACGGGTGCTGGGCCTTTGGGACCTGGTGCTGTATGGGATTGTGCTGGTGCAGCCGATTGCGCCGGTGCCGCTGTTTGGGATCGCGCAACAGCTTTCGGGCGGGTTTGCGGTTACTACGATTTTGTTTGCCATGGGGGCGATGGTGTTGACCGCCATCAGCTATGGACGGATGGCGGCGGTGTATCCGTCGGCGGGGTCGGCTTATACCTATGTGTCGCGGAGCTTGCATCCGGTGTTGGGTTTTTTGACGGGTTGGGCTATGTTTTTGGATTATCTGCTGGTGCCGCTGATTTGTACCATCTATGGGGCGGTGACGCTGCAGCGGATTGTGCCGGGGGTGCCGTATGCGGTTTGGGTGGTTTTGTTTGCGTTGTTGATGACGGGGTTGAACTTGCGGGGGATTCAGTTTACGGCGCGGGCGAGTTGGGTGCTGATGGTTGTGACGACGGCGGTGATTTCGGTCTTTATCGTTTTGGCGGTGCGGTTTTTGGGGGCGGATGGGTTGGTTTCGACGGTGCCTTTCTATGAGCCGGGAACGTTCAAGATGGCTACGGTGTTGACGGCGACGTCGGTGGCGGCGTTGACGTATGGCGGGTTTGACGGGGTGACGACGCTGGCGGAGGAGGTGGAGAATCCGCGGCGGAATGTGATGCTGGCGGCGGTGGGGGTGGTGCTGTTTACGGGGCTTTTCGGGGGATTACAGATTTATTTGGCGCAGCTGGTGTGGCCGGATTACCGGACGTTTGGCAATTTGGAGACGGCGTTTCTGGATGTGAGCCGGCTGGTGGGCGGGGAGTGGATGTTTCAATCGCTGGCGGTGGTGTTGATTGTGGCGAGTTTCGGCAGCGGCCTGACGGCGCAGACAGGGGTGGCGCGGTTGCTGTACAGCATGGGCCGGGCGCGGGCGTTGCCGGGGTTCTTTGCGCATTTGGATTCGCGGACGGCGTCGCCGGTTTGGAATGTGGCGTTGGTTGGTGTTTTGGCTTGCGCGGGGGCGCTGGTGTTGAACTATGAGCGGTCGGCGGAGTTGATTAACTTCGGGGCGTTTTTGGCGTTTATGGGGGTGAATGCGGCGGTGATGCGGTTGGATGGGTTGGGGGTGTTGTGGGGGAAGATTTTGCCGGGGATGGGGTTCCTGTTTTGTTTGTCGATTTGGGTGAATTTGTCGAAGCCGGCGCTGGTGATGGGGGGCATCTGGTTTGCGGCGGGGCTGGTGTTTCATTTGATCCAGAGGCGGCGCGGGGAGAGTTTCGAATTTACGGAGTGAGTCGAGCAATCGTGCAATCTGTATACTGTTGAGAAGTTGACCCTTATGAAGAGACTCACTTTACTCATCCTGACGATTGTCGGCAATGCCTCGATGTATGGGGCCACCCTGATCACGGCTGGAGATTTCTCCAATCCGTCGCTCGTTACGTTCGGTACCTCGGGTACTTTCGTGAATCCAGCGCTCTATACGGAGAACGGTGCTTCCTTCCGCGCCACTCTGACGGGCGGTACGCTGTATGTTTACAGCGGGGTGATGGACCCGGCTCTGGCATCTTCCACGAAGTCCATCGATGTGATCTTCGGCTCGCAGGTGAACCGTTTCGGGTTTCTCGCGTCGACGTTGCAGTCTAATTCACGTGACTTTCAGGTGGACAGTGTTCTGTTCTTTTCGGACACGGCGATGAGCAATCAGACGGAGTCCTACAACACGGTGGCGGCGATGAGTATTGGGAGCTTTTTTGGTCTGGAGGGCGCGAGCGGTTTCAGCGCCGTTCGCATTACGATGACGCCGACCAGCTTCAGCGGCTTCAGCCCGCTGATTGACGACTTCCGTTTTGAAGCAACCGCGGCCAACGGCGTACCGGAGCCGAGTTCGCTGGCGATGGTTGGGGTGGGCGCTGGATTTCTGGCAATGGCATGGCGTCGTCGACGCGCTTCTGGTATCCGCTAGCGATCGCGGCCGCCGCGGTGGCGGCTTTTGTCGCTGGTCTGCCGGCTGAGTTATTGGCGGACGATCACTATCTAGTGCCCGTCCGCCTTGCCATGTCTGTTGACACGTTTTTGACGGCGGACTACTGGCACGGCTACATTGTGAGCGGGCTGTATCGGCCGCTAGGGCTGTTGTGGCTGTGGTGGCAGCACGCCCTTTGGGGCGAGGCGGCGGGAGGCTATCATGCGGTCTCCCTCGGGCTGCATGCGATGGCGTCGGTGCTGGTGTATCTGGTGCTGCGTCCGCGGGGGGAGCGGATGGCGCTGGCGGCGGCGCTGCTCTTCGCAGTGCATCCGGTGCATGCCGAGGCTGTGATTCCTGTGTATGGGCAGCTGGATCTGCTGGCGGCGGTGCTGGTGCTGGCGGCGATACTGGGGGTGCGGGCTGGCTATCCGATCCCGGCGCTGGCGGCGCTGGGGGCGGCGATGCTGGTGAAGGAGTCGGCGCTGGTTGGCCTGGCGCTCCTGTGGTTGATTGAGAACCCGGGGTGGCGGGTGTTGGGCGGAGCGTTGGGGGTGACGGTGGGAGCGGTATCGCTGCGATTGCTGGTGCTGGGCGGGTTGGCGCTGCCGGGCGAGGCGACGGTGATTGGGCCGGGGGCATCAATGACGCTGTGGGCGAAGTCGGTGATTATCTCGGTTGGGCACGCGGTGCGCTTGTGTGTTTGGCCGACTGGGCAGACGGTTTATTACGGGCATTTGCGGGACAGCCTGATGGACTTTCCCTCGTCGGAGTTGGGGTGGCTGGCGGGCGGCGTGCTGGTCGCGATTGGGCTATGGATGACTTTGCCGCGGCGAGAGTGGCTGACCGCTTTTGGCTGGCTGGCGATCTGTCTATTGCCGATTGCGAATCTGGTTCCGATTGGGGTGCTGGTTGCCGAGCGGGCGTTGTATCTGGCCGTGGCCGGGGTGGTGATCCTGGCGGCGCGGCTGCCGGTGGCGGGGGTGGCGGCACTCGCGGTGGTTTCGCTGGGAGCGTCGTGGCAGGTGACGAACCGGTGGCAGAGCGAGCGATCGTTGTGGGAGAGCACGGTGGCGGATCATCCGTCGTCGCCGAAGGCGCAGGCGCTGCTGGGGTGGGCGCTGTTGCGGGACCAGGAAGTGGAGAAGGCGGGAGTGGCGTTTGACCGGGCGCTGGCGCTGAATCCACGGTCGTCCGATGGGCGGGTGGGTCGCGTGGTGGTGCTTTGGCAGCGCGCGGGGTGCGCGGCGGCGCGAGGGGAGTTGGAAGAGGCGCGGCGGCTGTTCCCGGTGGACAAGCGGCTGGAGGCGGCGCGCGCGGCGTGCGGCGTAGAATAGTGAGCACAGCGCGGTGTGGAGATGGGGTGGAGCGTCTCGGCACACCGGAGTGAGGGGTTATGCGGATTCTCTTCTTGTTGACGATTTGCGGAGTTTTGTTGGGGGAGCCGGCGTTGACGCCGCTGCCGGCGAAGGTGGAGCGGTTGGTGGGGGCGATGCCGGTGGATGTGGGGTTCCGGATGGCGTTTGCGCGAATGGCGTCGCCGCGGTTGCAACGGGCGGGAGCGCGGTTTTTGGGACAGTTGGCGGCGCAGACGGGGATTCCGGTGAAGCGGGGATTGGCGGCGTCGGTGGGGGCGGCGAACCTGATCGTGGACTGTGCGCAGGTGGCCGATGGCGGGGCGCTGGTGTTGGGCGAGGACGAGTCGTACACGTTGCATGTGGGCGTGGAGCAGGCGCGGCTGACGGCGAAGACGGTGACGGGGGCGACGCGGGGGTTGCAGACTTTTTTGCAACTGGTGGAGGTTGGGGAGAAGGGGTTTGCGGCGGCGTCGGTGGTGATTACCGATGCGCCGCGGTTTCCGTGGCGGGGGTTATTGATCGACGTCACGAGCCACTTCATGCCGGTGCCGGTGATTGAGCGGACGCTGGACACGATGGAGGCGGTGAAGCTGAACGTGTTTCACTGGCACCTGACCGATGACCAGGGGTTCCGGGTGGAGAGTAAAGTCTTCCCGAAGCTGCATACGTTGGGGACGGAGGGGGATTTTTATACGCAGGAGGAGGTCCGGCATGTGATTGCGTATGCGCGGGACCGGGGGATACGCGTGCTGCCGGAGTTCGATATGCCGGGGCATTCGGGGACGTGGCTGATCGGGTATCCGGAGCTGGGGAGCGCGCCGGGGCCGTATTCGATCATTCACACGTTTGGCGTGTATGACCCGGCGCTGGATCCGACGAAGGAGATTGTTTATACGTTCATTGACCGGCTGGTGGGGGAGATGGCGGCGTTGTTTCCGGACGCGTATTTTCACATTGGCGGGGACGAGGTGAACGGGCGGCAGTGGAAGGCGAATGCTTCGATTCAGGCCGTTATTCGGGAGAAGAGGCTTGGGAATGAGGCGGGGTTGCAGACCTATTTCAACCAGCGGGTGCTGCAGATTGTGAAGAAGCATGGGAAGCGGATGATGGGGTGGGACGAGATTCTGCATAAGGATTTGCCGAAGGACATTGTGGTGGAGAGCTGGCAGAATCATGAATCGCTGGCGACGGCGGCGGCGCGGGGGTATCAGGGGTTGTTGTCGTTTGGGTATTATCTGGACCACTTGAAGCTGGCGGGGGAGTATTATGCCGTTGATCCGTTTGGGGGGCCGGGGGCGGCGTTGACGGCGGAGCAGCGGAAGAACGTGCTGGGCGGGGAGGCGTGTATGTGGACGGAGTTCATCAGCCCGGAGACGATTGATTCGCGGATGTGGCCGAAGAGCGCGGCGGTGGCGGAGCGGTTGTGGTCGGCCGAAGGGGCGCGGGATGTGGCGGATATGTACCGGCGGTTGGATGTGATTTCGCCGCGGCTGACGTTTTATGGGGCGCGGCATGAGTTGAACTACGAGCCGATGCTGCGAAGGATTGCGCCGGTGGCTCCGGTGGATGCGCTGCGGGTGTTGGCGGACACGCTGGATCCGTTGGGGATTGAGCACCGGGAGGTGTTTCAGCGGTATACGCAGGAGGCGCAGTTGAACCGGATGGTGGATGCGGCACGGGGGGATTCTGCGGCGGTGCGGCGGATGGAAGGGTTGGTTCGGGAGTGGTTGGCTTCGGGTGGCGTGGAGCGGGAACGGGAGATCCGGCGGGGGCTCGAATTGTGGCGCGACAACCATGCGCGGCTGGCGCCGTTTGGGGTCTCAGCGCCGCTGTTGCGGGAGTTCTTTCCGATTTCGGAAGATTTGTCGAAGCTGGGGGCGATGGGGTTGGAGGCTCTCGATCGGCGTTTGACGGGGAGGAGTTTGGAGCCGGGGTGGGGGGCGGTGGTTCGTGCGATGGGCGAGCCGCGGCTGGAGGTGCGATTGGCGGCGGCGCGGGTGGTTGGGTTATTGGTGGGGCGGTAGGCGTAGAATAGACGGCATTATGCAATGCGGAAACTGCGGGACTGGTATCGCGCCGGGAGCGCCGGCGTGTGGGCGGTGCGGGGCCCCGGCGGCGGCGGCCGCGGCGGGGGCTCCTGCCTATCCGACATGTCCTCGGTGCCGGGTGCAGGTGCATCCGCAGGCGGCGCATTGTCATTCGTGCGGGATGGGATTGGCGGCGGCGGCCGCGCCGGTGGTGCAGCGAGGGTGCCAGCGTTGCGGGGTGGCGATTCCGGGGACCTATACGCATTGCCAGAACTGCATGGCGGCGTTGGCGGCGCAGCCGGCGCGGCCGACAACGGTGCCTTGTCCGCGGTGTCAGGCGCAGGTGTTGATTGGGTCGTATTCGTGCCAGTCGTGCGGGTTCGTGCCGGGAATTGGGGCACCGGCGCCGCAGCAGCCGGTGATGCCGAAATCGGGGGGCGTGGCGGCGGGCTTCTGGACGCAGTTAGACAAGCACGCGAGTTTGGACAAGCTGGAAGGGTTCAGCTTGAAAGAGATGTTTTCCGAGGTATTCCGGAAGCGGACGCAGGACGAGATTGACGAGTATTTTCAGGTGGGTTCGCCGCACACGACACCGGACATTGTGCAGGTGCCGACGGGGTGGCCGAAGCCGTGGTTTTTCGGGCGGGTGCTGCTGTTTGTGGGGATGATGTACCTGGTGCAGTAC
>CANIFK010000170.1 GCA_947466555.1 Acidobacteriota bacterium
CGTCCACTCCGCCGGCATGGCCGCCGCCGAAAAACTCTCCGCCGCCGTCGCCGCCCGCAACCGCGGCTCCCAACTCCTCGTCATCGACCTCTTCGGCACCGCCTCCGCCGTCCCCGCCCGCAAAGGCCGCTACGGCGATCACCTCGTCTTCCACCATGCCGACGACGCCAACCGCGTCCAGGACATCCTCACCGGCCTCGCCTGGCTCGCCCGCGGCGGCGCCAAGCCCCGCCTCGTCTGCGGCGAAAGCGCCGAAGCCTGGTGCCGCCTCGCCGCCGCCCTCGCCCCCATGGAGCTCGGTGTCGATTACGACGAACCCCACCGCCGCCAGCTCTCGATCCCCGGCCTCGCCGCCGCCGGCTACCTCCAGCCCCACGAATAGTTTCGATATCATAGCGGGCGCCTATGTCCGCATTCCCAACCGATTTCGCCAGCGCCATCCGCTCGGCCAAAAATCCCTACCCCGTCATCCGTGGCGATGCCAATCGCCTCCGCTGGTTCCCGCGCCTCATCCGTCCCGATGTCCGCGCCACCGCGCTCCAACTCCTCGAAACCCATCTCACTCCCCACCTCCGCCTCGCCCGCCGCCCCGTCGACCCGGCCCTCATCGCCGACATGACCCAAAACTACACCGAGGCTCTTCCCAAGTCCCTCCGTAACCACACCGCCATGCTCAACGATCCCCGCTCGGCCGCCTCCAAAGCCGCCAAAGCCATCGGCCTCACGGCATTCCTCACCTCCACGTCCCTCAAAGACTTCGCCGAACGCGTCTCCGGCTACCCCCTCTCCCAAACCCCCGGCCTCCAGGTCATCTGCTACCACCCCGGCGACTATGTCGGCCCCCACAACGATCACCACCCCGAAGAAGCCCACCTCCGCGATGGCTACGTCGATCTCCAAATCACCCTCACCAACGACGACGTCGCCCACCAGTCCCTGCTCTACGAACACAACGGCTTCTTCAACGAAGTGGTCGACATCGCCATCCCCTCCGGCGTCAGCGTCTCCCACCTGCCCTTCTGGCATCAGGTCACCCCGCTCCAGGCCCGCCGGGGCAGGGAAGCCACCGCCCGCCGCTGGCTCCTCCTGGCCTCGTTCGTTCGCCGCTAGGCCTATACTTCGGAATACCCCGTCCGGTATAGTTACCCCGGACGGGATACGTCACCAAACCACGTCCTGTAGGTTTTCGCATGCAGTGTTTCCAGCCCCATTCGCCCGTAAGCTCGAAGAGGGAAGGAAACCAATACCGTGAACAAAATCAAGAACTACATCTTATCCGCCCGTATCTGGAAGGATACCCAGGGCCAGGACCTGATCGAATACGCTCTTATGGCCGGCTTTGTCGCCGTCGCCGCCGGCGCCGTCATGCCCGGCGTCAACACCAACATCAGCCAGATCTTTTCCAAGATCGCCAGCTCCCTCGGCTCGGCCTCCTCGCAAGGCTCCTAATCCGCTCTTCCCTGTCCGGTTCATCACACAAGCCGCCGGTGCATCACACAAGAAGATGGGTACGCCACCGCATGCCGGGCGTCCCATCGCAGGTTGGAGTGGTATGGCAGGGAAAGTTTCGTAACCTATTCATCTACCGTATCTTATTTTGCCAAGGCGGCTAGAATCTCCGCCGCCGTCGCACGGCCTCCGTGCGAGTCGCTCACCTTGGCGTAGGTAATCTTCCCGCTCTTGTCCAACACAAATGTCGATGGGTACGCCGTCTCTTTCGGCGCGTCCCATCGCAGGTTGTAGCGCAGCACCATCGCGTAGTCCGGGTCCACCAGCAGGGTGAAGTGTTGCGGCAGATTCTTGTCGCTAACAAACTCATTCGCCTTGCTTTGTGCAATATCGCGCGGCCCCGGATACACCATCACCACCCGCGCCCCCGCCTTCGCAAACCCGTCGGCATTCCGCACCAGCTCCCCCACCTGCCGGTTACACAACGGGCACTGATACCCCGGAAATCCACGCAAAACCACCAGCACCACCGGGCCCTGCCCCGTGAACCCGGACAGCTTCCGCGCCGTCCCCGCCAAATCGGCCAGCGCAAAGTCGGGTGCCTTCTCGCCCACCCCAGGCGGCGCCGCCGTCATCACAGCGGACGTCAAGGCTAGAAAGGAAAGGAGCAGTAGCATTCGCATCTGCTCCTAAATCCCAAATACCCCCCGGCCTATTCCCGGAAAAAACAATTTCCGTTAATCCACGTCTCCCGGATCCGGATACTCTTCGCCGCCTCATCAAAGTCGAACACCACAAAGTCCGCCTTCTCCCCCGCCGCTAACCCCTTCATCCGCCCCCCAATCCGCCCAACCCGCGCCGGATTCCGCGTCGCCATCGTCAACGCCTCCACCAGCGTCAACCCCGCCATCTTCATCAAATTCTCCACACCCTTATGCATCTTCAACGCCGACCCCGCCAACCGCGTCTGCCCCGCCAGCACCACCCGGTCGTCCTCGGTCAAATCCACCGGCTGGTCGCCCAGGAAGTACCGCCCCGGCTTCGCCCCGGCCGGCGAACTGGCATCGGTCACCAGAATCGATCGGTCAATCCCCTTCGCTCGCAACGCCACCTTCAAAAAGGCTTCCCCAATGTGTATGCCATCCACAATGAAGTCCGCGTTCAACCGGTCCTCGGCCATCTGTTCCCACAAATAGTTCGGATGGCGCGACATCACCGAGTGCGCCCCGTTCCCCAAATGGGTCGATAGCGTCGCCCCCGCGCTCACCGCCGCCTGGATATGCTCCCGCTTCGCCGCCGTGTGCCCGATCGAAACGGTCACCCCGTCCCGAACCAGTGCTTCGATATAGGCCGGCGCCTCCGGCCACTCCGGCGCCAGCGTGACCAGTTTGATCAACCCGTCCGTCGCCTCCTGCCATCGGCGATACTCCTCCACGTCCGGCTTCCGCACATGCTGCACCGGATGCGCCCCTCGCGGCCCGTCCTCGGCGGCAATATGCGGCCCCTCCACATGGAACCCGGCAATCGCTTCCCCCTCCGGCAACGCCAGCTTCGCCGCATACAGGTTCTGCAACGATCCCAGCATCCCCTCCCGGCTCCCCGTGATCACCGTCGGCAACAGCCGCGTCGTCCCCGTCGCAAACTGCGTTCGCAACGACCGCGCAATGTCCTCATGCGTCGTCTCCGGCGAGTTGTAATCCACGCCGTCAAACCCGTTCACCTGCAGGTCGATGAACCCGGGCGCCACGTACGGCAACCCCTCCACCGGCTCCACAAGGTCGTCGGCCAGCAGGATCGTCTGGTCAAATTCCAGCAGAATATTTCCGCCGCGCAGGGCATCGTAGCCAAAACATTTTTTTGCCATTTTGTTTTATCCACAGCTTCCCCACAGGGAAGCCATTCTAACTCTAACAAATGAAACGAGAAAAAGATCGTGGAAAGCGTGCGAATTTCGCTGGTGTCCGGCCTCGGAAACTGGTAAAACTATTTACAGATTCCGCGGGATGCGGCGCACGAGGCTGATCTCGGGGGAGGTGGCCGGAGCGCTCTTCCCGCGGTTTTCGTTTTTAAGTATCACTTTAAGTTTTCCGAAAGGTCACGGCGTGATTCGCCCCACGCTGCGACGCCAGGTTCCGGGGCGCTAACTAAAACCGGCGTCCCCGCCTCCGCGGCAAGGTCCTAAAACCCTGCCACAGAAACGGAGACGCCGGCAGAAGAAAGCGCCCCCGAACCGACTCCCTCTTAAAGAGCCGTCAGCCAACCCTCGGTGTCCGGCTCGGTTCCGTTAATGATGCCGAAGAACGCCTTCTGCAGTTTCTCCGTCACCGGGCCACGCGACCCCGAACCAATCTTGATCTTATCGATCGACCGGATCGGCGTCACTTCCGCCGCCGTGCCCGTAAAGAACACTTCGTCGGCAATGTAGAGCATCTCGCGCGGGATCATCGATTCGGTAATCTCAATCCCCAACTTCTTCGCCAGCTTGATAATCGAGTCCCGCGTGATCCCCGGCAGTGCCGAGTTCCCCAGCGGCGGCGTCACCATCTTCCCGTCGCGAATGACGAAGATGTTCTCGCCCGACCCTTCCGAAATGTACCCGTTCGTGTCCAACGCAATCCCCTCGGCATAACCGTTGGCATGCGCTTCCATCCGGATTAGCTGCGAATTCATGTAGTTCGCCGCGGCTTTCGCCAGCGCCGGCAGCGTATTCGGCGCAATCCGGTTCCAAGAGGAGATGCAAACGTCCACACCCTCGGCCAGCGCCTCTTCGCCCAAATACTTGCCCCACTCCCAGCACGCAATGTACAGGTCCAGCGGATTGTTAATTCCCAACACACCCACGTCGCTGTAGCCGCGCAGGAGAATCGGCCGTACGTAGCAGGCCTCAAGCTTGTTGACGCGGATAAGCTCGAGAGTCGCTGCCGTCATATCGGCTACACCGAACGAAATGCCGTCCATGCGGTAAATCTTCGCGGAATCGAGCAACCGGCGGTAGTGCTCGTTTACGCGGAAAAGCCGCGGACCATTCGGAGTTGAATAGCAGCGGATGCCTTCAAACACCGCGCTGCCGTAGCTAACAACATGGGAGAGCACATGGATTTGCGCCGCGTCCCACGGGATAAACTTCCCGTTACACCAAATTTTTTCAGTAGGCGTCAACATTACTCCATTATAAGCGGATTACGCTGCAACTCCTCGCGCGCCTTTGGCATCCTACGGAACGAATCCCAGCCCGTGTAAAATGACCACTGGCCCTCTGGAGACACTCTTCTATGCAAATTCGCCGTATCATTCCCCAACTCGTCCTCACCGCCGGCTTCCTCTTTGCCGCCGAAAAACAACGCGTACTGAAGCCCGGCTGGAATCTCTTCTCGCCCGATCAGGACATCAAAATGGGGCAGGAATACGCCCAGCAGATCGAAACGCAGACCCAGGTCATCAACGATCCCGCTCTCAACGCCTACGTCAACCGCATCGGCCAGCGCCTCGTCAACGCCATCGAAGGCCAGAAATTCCCCTTCACTTTTAAAGTCGTTAACGACCCCTCCATCAACGCCTTCGCCCTCCCCGGCGGCCCCATGTACGTCCACACCGGTCTGATCGCCGCGGCTGATAACGAAGCCCAGATCGCCGGCGTCCTCGGCCACGAAATGGGCCACGTCATGCTCCGCCACGGCACCAACCAGGCCTCCAAAGCCAACTTGATTCAGATCCCCGCCATGATCGCCGGCGGCCTGTTCGACAAGGGCGGCATGATCGGCTCCCTCGCTCAAATGGGCATCGGCCTCGGCGCCAACTCCGTGCTCATGAAGTTCTCCCGCACCGCCGAGACCGACGCCGATCTCTTCGGCGCCCGTCTCGTCCACAACGCCGGCTACAACCCCGTCGAACTCGCCCGCTTCTTCGAGAAGCTCGAAGCCGAAACCGGCAAGGGCAGCGCCATGACGCAGTTCTTCAGCGACCATCCCAACCCCGGCAACCGCATCACCACCATCCAGAGCGACATGAAGTTCTACAAGGCCAAGCCCTACGAAACTTCCGCCCTCACCCCCGAACTCACCCAGGCCAAGGCCACCATCAAGAAGTTGCCCGCCCCCGTTAAGAAGCCCGCCGCCGGCGCCGTGCAGGCCCCGACGGGCCCGGCAGTTTCGACCACCGTTCCCAACGGTTTCAAACAGCACCAGAACGCCCTCTACGCCATCGCCTACCCCGGTGATTGGAACGCCAAGCCCGGCCAGGACGGCGTCTCCGCCTCCCTCACCGCCGCCGACGGCGTCGTCAAAGGCGCCAACGGCCAGGACGACATCGGCCACGGCATCCTCCTCAACTTCGTCAAACCCAACTCCAACGACATCAACACCTCTACCGACGAGCTCATCAAAGGCATCACCCAGGGCGACCCCAACCTCAAGCCCTACGGCGCAGCCCAGAACGTGAAGATCGATAACTACGTCGGCAAACTCACGGCCCTCCAAGGCCAGTCCGGCATGCGCAAAGGCGAAAAGGAGAACATCTACGTCCTCACCGTCATGCACACCAAGGGCATGTTCTACGGCATCTTCGTCGCCCCCGAATCCCGCTGGCAAGTCGCCGAACCGGAGTATCAGCAGATGATGCAAACCCTCCGCTTCAGCCGCTAGTCCCCAAGACGCGGACCACCACGCCCCGCCTTGCCAACCCCTCCACGGTAGTGCCAAAATCGCCACTTCCATGGAACACATCCAACCCGTAGTCCAAACGGAGCGTATCGATTCCCTCGATACGCTCCGCGGCTTTTCCCTCCTCGGCATTCTCCTCCTCAACATCGCCTCCTTCGGCCTCCCCTTTGCCGCCTACATGAACCCCACCGTAGCCGGCGGCGCCGAAGGCCCCAATCTTACCGTCTGGCTCACCGCCATGACCCTCTGGGACGGCAAGTTCCGCTGCATCTTCTCCATGCTCTTCGGCGCCGGAGCCTTCATCCTCCTCGACCGCGCCGAACGTCGTGGCGCCGGCATCGAAGCCGCCGACATCTACTACCGCCGCACCCTCTGGTTAATCCTGTTCGGTCTCCTCCACGGCCACCTCATCTGGTACGGCGATATCCTCTACCCCTACGGCATCTGCGGTCTTCTGCTCTTCCCCCTTCGCAAACTCTCCGCCAAAGCTCTCATCATCACCGCCGCCGTCATCATTTCCGTCCACTCCCTGCAAGGCGTCGGCGCCGGCTTCGGCATCGCCGAACTCCGCGATGCCGCGGTAGCCGCGGAAAAGGCAACCTCCCCCACTGCCGAACAGCAAAAGTCGATCCAGGAGTGGAAACAACTCGCCGGCATGTTCGCCCCGGAGAAAGCCGACGTGCAAAAGGAGATCCAGGCCCACCGCTCCGGTTGGGTCGATAACCTCGCCCACCGCTCCGCCCTCGCCGCCATGATGCAGTTCACCATGTTCTTCCAGTTCATGTTTCTGGACGTCCTCGGTATGCTCATCCTCGGCATGGGCCTCGCCAAAGCAGGAGTCTTCGACGCCTCCCGCTCCGCGAAATTCTACGGCCTGATGACCCTCGCCGGCTTCGCCATCGGCGCACCTCTCCACTACTGGGCCGCCACAAAATGGGTCGCCAGCGGCTTCGACATTCCGGCCTACTTTACCTACATCGGCTCCACCGGCGATCCCGGCCGCCTCGCCGTCGCCCTCGGCTACACCGGCCTCATCATGCTCGCCTGCAAAGCCGGCCTCAACTTCCTCACCCGCCCCCTCGCCGCCGTCGGCCGAATGGCCCTGTCCAACTACCTGCTCACGTCCATTCTCTGCACACTCTTCTTCAACGGCTACGGCGCCGGCTACTTCGCCAAACTCGAACGCCATCAGCTCTACTACGTCGTCCTAGCCATGTGGGCCATCAATCTCGCCATCAGCCCCATCTGGCTCCGCCACTTCCTCTACGGCCCCGCCGAATGGGCCTGGCGGTCGCTCACCTATTGGCAAAAACAGCCCATGCGCCGCGCTGCTATCATGGAGACCTCTCTATGATTCGCACTGCTGCTATCACTCTCCGCGGTAATCCCAAGAACGTCATCGGCCCCGAACTGAAGGCTGGCGACACCGCCCCCGATTTCGAAGTCGTCGACACCACCCTCAAAACCATCACCCTCGCCGACACCGGCTCCGGCGTCCGCATCTTCAGCGTCGTCCCCTCGCTCGACACGCCCGTTTGCGACATGCAAACCAAGCGCTTCAACGAAGAAGCCGCCGCCCTCCCCAACGTCAAAATCTATACGCTCTCCATGGACCTCCCCTTCGCCATGAAGCGCTGGTGCGGCGCCATGGGCGTCGACAATCTCGTCATGCTCTCCGATCACCGCTCCGGCTCCTTCGGCTCCGCCTACGGAACGCTGATTGAGGATCTCCGCATCCACTCCCGCGCCATCTTCGTGATCGATGGCAACAACGTCATCCGCCACGCCGAATACGTCGGCGAAGTCGGCAACCACCCCGATTACGACGCGGCCCTCTCCGCCGCCCGCTCCCTCTCCGCCTAACATCAGGAGGCTCGCATGAACTCCCGCCGGGACTTACTCCAAATCGGAGCCGCCTTGACCGTAGGCACGGTCGCCGCCCAGGAGCACCACGCGTCGGACAACGAAATCGCGGCCGCCAAAAAGGTGGCCCGCTTTTTCAAGCCCGCCGAAATGGATCTCCTCGCCAAAGTCGTTGACCAGATCATCCCGCGCTCGGACACCCCTGGCGCCGCCGATGCCAACGTCCACTACTTCATCGATTGGCAGGCCCACACCAATCCCAAGCGCGGCGCCCAGCTTCGTAAGGATCTCGCCTGGATCGCCAAACAAGGTTTCACCACCGGCGACCAGGTAGCGCTACTTACTAAGTGGAGTAAGTCCACCGGCGAACCCAAGCGCATCTTCCAGGCGATGAAGGAACTCACCATCGATGGCTACTACGGCACGAAGGAAGGCCTGCAAGTGGAGCTAGGCTGGAACGCCAACACCTTCGTCCGCGAATTCAAAGGTTGCACCCACAAGGAGCACGCCTAGCCATGTACGCTCAATCCGCCCCCGAAGTGCACGACGTCATCGTCATCGGCTCCGGCGCCGCAGGCGGCATGTCCGCCTGGAATCTCGCCGTCAACCACGGCGTCAAAGTGCTGATGCTCGACGCCGGCACCCGCTTCAAGAAGGAAGAGTTCTGGACCCACGTCAAGCCCTGGCAGTGGCGCGAACGCATCGAAAAAGGCCTCGCCCCGCCCAAAATCCAGCTCGACGTCAAAGAACAGCCCTACATCTCCAAAGAGCCCAACCGCTTCGACCTCGTCCGCGTCTGGGGCCGCGGCGGCAAGACCAACATATGGGGCCGCGTCGCGCTCCGCTATTCGGATCTCGACTTCGAAGGCCCCGCCAAAGACGGCTGGGAGATCCCCTGGCCGATTCGCTATAAAGACATCGCCGCCTAC
>CANIFK010000171.1 GCA_947466555.1 Acidobacteriota bacterium
CCCCGGCTTCGCCTATCTCGAAGGCCTCCCCGCCGACCTCCACACCCCTCGCCTCCCCGCCCCGCGCAAACTCGTCCCCGCCGGCAGCCTCGGCATCGCCGGCACCCAAACCGGCATCTACCCCGCCGCCACCCCCGGCGGCTGGCAGCTCATCGGCCACACCCCCATCGAACTGTTCAACGCCGCCAACGAACCCATGAGCCTCCTCCAACCCGGCGACACGGTCACCTTCCAACCCGCATGACCCTCCTCGTCCAATCTCCCGGCCTGCTCACCACCGTCCAGGACCTCGGCCGCCCTGGCCACGGCGTCGACGGCGTCTCCCGCGCCGGCGCCGCCGACCCTCTCGCCCTCCGTCTCGGCAACCTGCTCCTCGGCAACCCCGCCAACACCCCCGCCCTCGAAACCACCCTCCTCGGCGGAACCTACACCTTCCCCGAAGGCGCCACCATCGCCCTCACCGGCGCGACGCCATCCGCCCTAGCCCCCTACGAAATCCACACCATCGCCCCCGGCCAAACCATTCAATTGGGCCCACTCTCCAACGGAGCCCGCTGCTACCTCTGCGTCCAAGGAGGCATAAAAACAGCTAAAATCGCCTTCAGCGCCTCCACCCATCTCCTCAGCGGCTTAGGAGGCACTGCCCTCCTCAAAGGCGCAGTCCTCGAAATCGGCCAGCCCACGAACGAACCCAAACAAATCACCATCCCACCGTCTCTCAAAACCTACAGCAAAGCCCTCCGCGTCACCCGAGGCCCCCAAGCCGACCAGTTCGAATCAAAGCTCTTCTACAACAACGAATACCAAGTCACCCAGGACACAAATCGCATGGGCATCCGCCTCGCCGGCCCGCCCATCCCCACCACCCACAACAGCCAAATGCGCACCGAAGGCGTCCCCTTGGGAGCCATCCAAATCCCCGCCAACGGCCAACCCATCATCCTCTTCGTCGACCAGCAGACCACCGGCGGCTACCCAAAAATCGCCAACGTCATCACCGCCGATCTCCCCAGCCTCGGCCAACTCCGCCCCGGCGACAAAGTCCGCTTCGAACAAGTCTCCCCCGTCGAAGCCCGCCGTCTCCTCCTCGAACAGGAAGCCCAAATCGAAGCACTATGATCCACATCAACGCCGACATCGGCGAAATCCCCGCCCACCTCACCGACGGCACCCAGGAAGCCCTCCTCCCCTATCTCACCGCCGTCAACATCGCCTGCGGCGGCCACGCCGGCAACGCCGAAATGATGCGCGTCTCAGTCGATCAAGCCCGCCGCCACAACCTCCAAATCGGCGCCCACCCCGGCTACCCGGACCCCGCCAACTTCGGCCGCCTGGCACTCCATCTCCCCCTCGACGAAGTCGCAGACTTCGTCCACCAGCAGATCACCGCCCTCGCACAATTCGCAAAAGAACTCACCCACATCAAACCCCACGGCGCTCTCTACAACCAAGCCGCTAAGGACCCCAAACTCGCCCGCGCCATCGCCCGCGGCGTCGCCCGCTACAGCAAACAAATCCCCCTAGTCGGCCTCGCCAACTCCGTAATGCTCAAAGCCTTCGCCGAAGAAGGCTTCCCCACCCAAGCCGAAGCCTTCGCCGATCGCCGCTACAATCCCGATGGATCCCTCGTCTCGCGTCAGCTCCCCCACGCCCTCATCGAAGACCCCGCCGAAGCCGCCGCCCAGGCTCTCGAAATGGCCCGCTCCGGCAACATCCAAACCATCTGCGTCCACGGCGACACCCCCGGCGCCGCCGCCATCGCTCGCGCCGTAGCAAAAGCTTTAATACTATAGGGGCAAATGAAACTAGCTCTCTGCCTCGTCGCAACGCTCCCCTTATTGGCGCAGATCAACTCGCTGCCCAAAGAACAACTCCTCCAATACACCAAACAGAACCCCTTCGAACGCTTCCCCGACGGCCGCCCGAAGGTTCCCGACGCCCTCCTCGAGAAGCTCAAGGCCATGTCCGCCGAAGAGGTACTCTCCATCGTTCGCAAGGGCTACGCCAACCAATACGCCGACGGCTTTAAAGTCCTCAGCCCCGGCAAGAATCTCATCGGCCGCGCCATGACCATGCAGCTCATGCCCTCCCGCCCCGACATCGCCGACATCGATCAGGAAAAGTGGAAAGCCGCCGGCAACAAGGGCCGCTTCTCCCACCAAACCGCCATCGACATGCTTCAGAAAGGCGACGTCTTCGTCGTCGATGCCCACTCGAACAAAGACGCCGGCGGCGTTGTCGGCGATAACCTCGCCTACTACGTCTGGAAAGCCACCGGCACCGGCTTCGTCATCGATGGCGCCATTCGCGACTTGAACGGCATCCAGCCCATCGGCATGGGCGGCTACTACCGCACCGCCGTCCCCGAAGCCATCCGCAACGTCATGGTCACCGGCATCAACGTCCCCGTCCGCATCGGCCACGTCACCGTCATGCCCGGCGACGTCGTCCTCGGCGACCGCGAAGGCGTCTTCTTCATCCCCCCGCACCTCATCCAGGACATCATCGACGAAGCCGACATCACCCACGTCCACGACGAATGGACCAAGAAGATGTTCGACACGGGTAAGTACAAATCTACGGAGATCTACGGCCGACCCTCTGACCCCGCGCTCGTCAAGGAATACGAGGATTACCTGAAGGCCCACGTCGAACCCCGCATCTGGGATCGCTACCAGAAGCAGATGAACCGCCGCTAACAACGTAAGTTTCCCAAAGACTTACAGCTCCCAATACCGATAAGGCAGAGTAGCGGGCACTCAACCCGCGGCCTGCCGATGCGGATATTCAACCGACCACAGCCCGGCTTCAAAGCACTCTTGCTTTCGCGCTTTCTTGCGCTCACGGTGCTGTCGGCATTGGCGATGTTCTTCTTCGGTGCCCGCACCATCGGCAATCAGGTCCGGGAGGACGCCGCCGAACATCTCCGTGAAGCCGCGCTTCGTGTCTGCGAGTCGGTGGAGGGGTATCTCGACCTCCACCGCCACGCAATTACCTCTTTGACGGCGGAGCTCCCGCCGGCCGCAGGACGGCCGATCAACATCGCCGAAGCCGCCCGCGCGCTGGAACGGACCAGCCGCGTCTACCCCGGCTTCCGCAGCCTGTTGGTCACCGATGCCAGCGGCAATATCATCGCCGCCACGCTGCGCGACGCGCCCTCGCCGGTGCCCGCCGCCGGCCTCCGCCGCTCGGTGGCCGACCGTGAGTATTTCACGGAACCGCGACGCACCGGCAAACCCTATCTCTCCGGCATCTTCCAGGGCCGCGGCCTCGGCAACGATCCCATCGTCGCTCTCAGCGCTCCTATCAACGACGCCTCCGGCCACTTCCTCGGCGTGATCGAGGGCTCCATCGATATCACCCGCCTGCCCCTCCGCGCCGATACGCTCAACAGCCGGCCGATGGTCGTCGCCCAGGATGACGCCGGGCACGTCATCTATTCCTCCCGCCCCGAACTCCACAGCCCGCTCGAACTCTGGGAACCCTACCCGCTCGACACCGCCATCGCCAACTCTCCCTTCCTGCTCGCCGATCCCAAGCAGCGGTACGACAACGGCGGGGCCGTCCCGCTGTTCTCCGTCCGGTTCCCCATCGAAAGCTCCAACTGGCAGGTCGTCGCCGCCCTACCCATGGACGAAATAAACGCCGACGCCTACCTCTTCTATCGCCGAGCCTTCACCATCCTCGCCCTCGTCATCCTCTTCGCCTGGGCACTCGCCCGCCTGGTGGCGCGTAACATCGCCCGCCCTATCGTTGCCCTGGCCGGGGAAATGCACCACTACGATCTCGACGCACCCGCCCCCGAAAGCCCCCAGGCGCAACACCCGGCCCGCGAAATCGCGCAAATCCAGAACGAATTCCGCAGTATGGGCGAACGGCTCCGGGAAACCTACCGCCAGCTCCGCGGCGCTCTCGGCGAACGCGATAAGACCAACGCCCAGTTGCAGGACCTGCTCCGCGAACTCGACCGTAAGGTCGTCTCCCGCACCAGCGAACTCGCCGATAGCGAGGCTCGTTATCGCCAAGTCGTCGAACACTCCCGCGACATCATCTTCCGCACCGACGCCTTCGGCCGCATCACCTTCCACAACGCCGCCTTCTCCCTGCTCATCGGCGGCAAACCCAAGGAGAGCTACGTCGGCCGCTCCCACCTCAGTCTCATGGACCGCGCCTGCCGCGAACAGGTCCGCACCCTCACCCGCCGCCAGATGAAGGATCGCACCTCCTCGATCTACCTCGAATACTCCATCACCGGAGAAGATGGCGTCACCCGCTGGATCGGCCAAAGTACCCAACTCCTGCTGGGCAGTTCCCGTTTCCCGCTCGGCTTCCAGGGCATCGCCCGCGACGTCACCGATAAGAAAATGGCCGAACTGGCCCTCCGAGAAGCAGAGGAGCGTTACGCCCTCGCCGTCCGCGGCAGCAACAACGGCATCTGGGATTGGGACCTGCGCACCGGCTTCGTCTATTACGCCCCGCGCTGGAAACAGATGTTCGGCATCCCCGCCACCGAGGAGTGCCACGCCATTGAAGACTGGTACTCCCGCATTCACCCCGATGACTCCCCGGGCCTCCGTTCCACGCTCAACTCCTACGTCCAGGAAGGCTACGACCTCTTCGAAACCGAACTTCGCATGCGCCACGCCGATGGCACATGGCGCTGGATCCTCGTCTGCGGCGCCGCCGTCCGCGGCCGCGATGGCCGCGCTCTCCGCATCGCCGGCTCCAAAACCGATATCACCAACGGCAAACTGGCCGACCCGCTCACCGGCCTCCCCAACCGCCTCTCCCTCCTCGATGTCCTCGAAAGCTGGATGGACCGTCTCCGCGAAGACGCCACTCGCCAGTTCGCCGTCCTCTTCCTCGATCTCGACCGCTTCAAACTCGTCAACGACAGTCTCGGTCACGTCAAAGGGGACCATCTTCTGCTCGGCGTCTCGCTCCGCCTCTCCGGCGCCCTCCAATCCATCTCCAACGCCGATGGCCTCGTCGCCCGCCTCGGCGGTGATGAGTTCGTCGTGCTGGTCGACACCACCACCAATCCCGAAGCCCCCGCCTATCTGGCCAACCTCATCCTTCGCGGCATGGAACCGCCCTTCCATCTTGACGGCTCGCTCGTCTTCGTCTCCACCAGCATCGGCATCGCCCGCAGCGGCCCCACCGCTACCTCCCCGGAAAGCCTCCTCCGCGATGCCGACACCGCCATGTACCACGCCAAGTCCGCCGGACGCGGCCGCTACGCCATCTTCGACAGCAGCATGCACGCCCGCGCCGTTGCCCGCCTGGGGCTGGAAACCGATCTTCGCCGTGCCGTCGAGGACAACGAATTCACCCTCTTCTACCAACCGCAAGCCGACCTCCGCACGGGCCGCCTGGTGGGCTTTGAAACCCTGATCCGTTGGAACCATCCCACGCGCGGCCTCCTCGAACCCGGCGAATTCATTAGCGTCGCCGAGGAAAACGGTCTCATCCTCCCCATCGGCCGCTGGGTCCTCGAAGAGGGCGCCCGTCAGCTCGCCGCCTGGGACGCCGCCTATCCGGCCTGCCGCCATCTCTCGGTCTCCATCAACCTTTCCGCCCGCCAGTTCACAGACCCGATGCTCGCCTCCGAAGTCGCCCGTATCCTCAAGGAAACCGCCCTCAAACCCCAACGGCTCCACCTGGAAGTCACCGAAAGCATGTTAGCCGACGATCCCAAAGTGGCCACCGAAATTCTCAAAGAGCTATCCACCATGGGCATCGCCCTCGAAGTCGACGACTTCGGCACCGGCTACTCCTGCCTCGGCCAGTTAAACCGCCTGCCCTTCGATACCCTCAAAATCGACCGCAGTTTCGTCCAGGCCCTCGACCTCGAACGCGATGGCCACAAGATGATCGATTCCATCGTCAGCCTGGCCAACAGCCTCGGCATCCACGTCATCGCCGAAGGCATCGAAACCGCCGCCCACTGGACCTACATCGCCCATCTCGGCTGCCAGTATGGCCAGGGCTACTACTTCTCCCGCCCCGTCGACGCCAAGTCCGCTCTCGCCATCGCCCAACTCCGCGAACAGACCCCCTGGCCCATCCCGACCGCTTCCACCGCCTCGCTCACCGGCCTCCTCGGCCTCGCCGAAACCACCACCCCCACTAAGACTCCCGTCTGAGCCGCCCGATTACGCCATAATCGCCCGTATCGGCGCCCCATAGTCCTGGTCCAGCCGCTGCTGCCCAGCCACGTTCAACTTCCGCGAATCCAACCCCAACTGCCACAACACCGTTGCGTGAATATCGGTCACATAATGCCGGTCCACCACCGCATGGAACCCCAGCGCATCGGTCTCCCCATGCGCCACCCCGCGCTTCAATCCTCCGCCCGCCATCACCACCGAAAACCCGAACGGATGATGATCCCGCCCCTCCCGCGCGCCCTCCACGCCCGGCGTCCGTCCAAACTCCGTACCAATCACAATCAGCGTCTCGTCCAATAGCCCCCGCTGCTTCAAATCCCGGATCAACCCCGCAATCGGCCCATCCACCTCCCCGCACAACCGCGTATGATTTTTCTTCAACTCCGTGTGCGCGTCCCACCCGTTCCCATCCGTCCGATACCCGTGAAACACCTGCACAAACCGCACACCCTGCTCCACCAGCCGCCGCGCACTCAGCAAGTCCTGCCCAAACGCCCGCGTATTCTCCTGCTCCAACCCATATAACTTTCGAGTAACTTCCGACTCACTCTCATGCCGGAATACCTCCGGCACCGCCGCCTGCATCCGAAACGCTAACTCGTACGACTTAATCCGCGCCCGAACCGACTCATCAGAAACGTCATCCAGCGCATTCAAAGCGCCAATGAATTCGAACTGCCTCTTCTGCTCCTCCGCCCCCATCGCCATCTCCGGCGAAGCGTAGGTCAACGGCCGCGCCGGATCACTCGCCAAATGCACCCCGCTATGCTGCGGACCCAGGTAGTTCCCCCCAAACGTCCCCGCCCCGCCCAGGTGCGGCGGCGACGGCGGACCCAGCACCACAAACGACGGCAAGTTCTCGTTCAGCGACCCCAACCCGTAATGCACCCACGACCCCACCGACGGATAATAACCCTGAAAAATATGGCGTCCCGTGTGAAACTGCAACTGCGCCGCATGATCGTTGTCCGTCGTCCAAACCGACCGCACCACCGCCAACTCATCCGCCACGCCCGCCACATGCGGCCACCAATCGCTAATCTCCAACCCGCTCTGCCCGCGTTTCTGAAACCCCACCTGCAGCGGCAAAACGGTGGTCATCAACTTCCGCTCGGAAGCCGTAAACTCCACAACATTCTGCTTCGTAAACGGCGCGTCCAGCACCCCCCGGTGCGGCGTTTCGGCAATCGTCTTCCCCGCCCACTTGTTCAACTCCGGCTTCGGGTCAAACGACTCTAAGTGGCTCAGCCCGCCTTCCAGGAAAATCCAGATAACATGCTTGGCCTTCGCCTTGTGATGCAAGCCCCCTGGCACGCCCTGTGCCGACAGCGCCATCCCCGTCACACCCATCCCTAAATTAGCCAACAGTGTTCGTCGTCTCATCGCAGCGTCACAAACTCATTTCTATTAAATAACGCGTGGATCAACAGCGCCCGCCGCCCCTCCCCCGCCCCCATATACGAATCACTCAAAGCCCGCTCCGCCGCCGTCACCGGCCGCCCCAGCACCCGCAAAAACGCATCCCCCACAAAGTCCCCAGAACCCGCCAACCGGTCGGCCACAATCCGCGCATGCTCCAGCGTCAGCTTGCTATTGGCCAGCGCCAGCGCCTGCTGCGGCACAATGCTCTCCGTCCGCGCAAAACACGCCGTCGGGTCCGCCCCGTCAAACACCTTCAAAAACGTCAACTGCGCATCCGGCGTCAGCCGGAAATACAAACTCCGCCGCGGCACATCGGCTTGGGACTCCTCGTTCAACTCCGGCCCGCCCATCTTCCCATCCAGCGTCCCGGCCACCGCCAGCACCGAATCCCGAATCGCCTCGGCCTCCAACCGCCGCGCGTTCATCCGCCCATACCAGCGGTTATCCCCACCGCCTCCCGACCGCATCTTATAAGCCGCGCTCGTCACCAACAACCGGTGCAGCTTCTTCATATCCCAGCCGGATTCCATGAACTCCGCCCCCAGCCAATCCAACAACGCCGGATGCGTCGGCCGCTTCCCATTCCGCCCAAAATCAATCACCGACGGCACCAGCGCCGCCCCAAAATGCCGCAGCCAAATATGGTTCACCGCCACACGCGCCGTCAACGGATTCTCCCGCGCCGTCATCCACTCGGCCAGCGCCGTCCGCCGCCCCGTCGACGTCGCCGGATACTGCGGTCCCAACGGCGAGTACCCCTCCTTCGGCCCGTCCAGCGCCCCAACGGCCTGCTCCAACGCCCGCCGCGCCGCCGTCACCTTCCCCTCGTCCAACTTCTCCGCCCGCAACGCCTCGGCCAACCGTTGCTGCGCCCGAAACACATTTTCTTCCGCCAACAACGCCCCGGCCCGCCGCTCCGCCGCCCGCGCCGCCACACCCAACGCCTCGGCGTCAGTAGCCTTCCCCACCCGCGCATTCTCCGCCAATACCCGCGCTTCCACCGCCGCCAACCCCGCCCGCGCCGCCGGCAACTCTCGCTCTCCAACCGCCAACCGCGCTTCCGCCTCGGCAATCACCACCGCCGGCTCCGGAGGCGGCATCTGGTCAATCCAAGCCGCCACAAGCCCCATCTCCGCAGCCGTCAAAATCGGCCCGTTGAGAGGCATCCGAGGCGAAAGCTCCCCTCGCAAAATCCGCACCAAAACGCTCTCGGCGCTCTTCCCCGCCACCACCGCCGCCCCATGCTTCTTCCCGCCCGCCATCACCGTCTTCGCCGTCGCCACGTTA
>CANIFK010000172.1 GCA_947466555.1 Acidobacteriota bacterium
CAGATACTTCCGCTCGCCCGTCTCGCCATACAGCACCAACAAAACGCGAATGATTCCCTGCGTCTCGCCACCTGTCACCGATGGCGGTTCAAACTGCCGCGCCCACGCCGGGTGCATCTCGGCATCGTACTGCTGCGCCCAGCCCGGCTGCGGCTCCGGCATCTGCGCCAGCAGAATGAACCCGCCCCCGCGCTCAGCGGCCGCCCGGTACCGCGCGTCGCTGTAAATCTGCGCCGCCTCCAGGAACATATCAATCATGTCCACAATCGAGTTGTCATTGAACGTGTAATGCCCCTCGTAGGCCTTCTTCGTCCACGTTCGCGGCCAACTCTCCGGATAGCTCGCCTGCCGCACGGGAAACTTCGCTGCCACCGGAGGCGCCGTGAACCGCTGCGGCCACGCCCCGTTCGGATACTGCGCCGCCATCAGCTTATCCAACGCAAACACCACGGCCTCATGAATCGCCGCGTCCTTGAATTCCAACTCCCCGTCCACGCGCATCAACAGCCGCACCATCGCCTGCGTCACGTTATCGTCCAGCGTCGTTGGCGGGCCTTTCACGCCGCACTTCCCGTCCGCCCGATACGGCAACTTCGCCCGCTTGGCCGGATCAAACTCAATCACGTAATCCCATCCACCGCTGCACAACTGTCCCGCCACCCCAGCCCGCGCCGCCTTCGCCGCCGCTTCCAAATAATATCGATCGCCGGTCGCCCACCAGGCTTCCAAAAACGCCATCCCCGCCGCCGGCGTCCCCCCCCGCTGTGTCTCCACCTGCGTCGGCCCCTCGCCGTGCTCGCTCCGGCCGTAGCTCAAATCGTCGGCGTAGGCGAAGTGATACCCGCCACCCGTCGACACCTTCTCCGAATAAAAAACCGCCGCCCGCTTCATCGCAGCCAGGATCTCGTCCCGTGTCTGAGCCGGAAGCGAACACGCCCCCACCAGTAGCATGATCGCCAATGCGCGCATGCCACTAGTTTAGGGCGAACCGATGGATTAGGCGAGGCCTGACGCCCCGCCTACTTCCCCTGGTGAATCTCCTGCAAGCTCCACACCCGAATCGGATCGCGCCGCCGGCTGGCCGCTGCCTGCACCGCCGCCCGCGCCGCCGACATCGTCGTAATGCACGGCACGCGATACTGAATCGCCGCCCGACGGATTGCCTTTTCGTCGCTGAAGCTATGCACACCGTTGGTCGTGTAGATCGCCAGTTTCAACTTCCCGGCTTTCAACAGATCCACCGCGTTAGGCCGGCCCTCGTTCACCTTGAACACGGTCTGACACTCCAGCCCCGCACCCTTCAGCAAACTCGCCGTTCCGCGCGTCCCGGCCAGCTTATAACCCAGGTCAGCAAACTTCTTCGCCACCTCGATCGCTTCATTCTTGTGCCGGTCGCTCACGCTGATGAACACCGTCCCATCGGCCGGTAACGGCGAACCCGCGCCGAGCTGCGCCTTTGCGAACGCCTCGCCAAAGTTCTCGCCCACGCCCATCACTTCGCCCGTCGAACGCATCTCCGGGCCAAGCACCGGATCCACGCCGTGGAACTTATTAAAGGGGAACACCGGCGACTTCACAAAGAACTGCGGCACGTCCAGGACGCCGCTGGTCTTGCCCTGCATCATGTGGGCGAACTCGGGCAACTTCTTGCCCAGCATCAGGCCAACGGCGATCTTTGGCAGCGGCACGCCAGTTGCTTTCGCGACAAACGGCACCGTGCGCGACGCCCGCGGATTGACTTCAATCACGTACACTTTGCCCTCTTTAATGGCAAACTGCACGTTCATCAACCCAATCACGTTTAACGCCCGCGCCATTTTCACCGAATACTCTTGGATGGTCTGCAGTTCGCGCGCGCCCAGCCCGAACGGCGGCAACACGCAGGAGCTATCGCCGGAGTGAATCCCGGCCTCTTCGATATGCTCCATAATGCCGGCGATGAGCACGTTCTCCCCATCGCTTAGGCAGTCCACGTCCACTTCCACCGCGTCTTCCAGGAACCGGTCCACCAGCACCGGACGATCCTGCGAGAACACCACGGCCTCGCGCATATACTTGCGCACGGTGTCCTCGTCGTAGGCAATCGTCATCGCCCGGCCGCCCAGCACATAGCTCGGCCGCACCAGCACCGGATAGCCCAGCCGTCCGGCCACTTCGCAGGCCTCTTCGACGCTCGTCGCCGTCCCATTGGGCGGGCACGGAATGTTCAAGTCTTCCAGCAATTTCCCGAACAGCTTCCGGTCTTCCGCCAGGTCGATGTTCTTCGGGTCGGTACCGATGATCGGCACCCCGGCCCGCTGCAACGGCAGCGCCAGGTTCAGCGGCGTCTGCCCGCCAAACTGCACAATCACGCCGTCCGGCTTCTCCGTGTCGTAGATGTTCAACACGTCTTCAAGCGTCAGCGGCTCGAAGTACAACCGGTCGGAGGTATCGTAATCGGTCGACACCGTTTCCGGATTGCAGTTCACCATGATCGATTCATGGTCGAACTGCTGCAACGCAAAGCTGGCATGGCAGCAGCAGTAATCGAACTCAATGCCCTGCCCGATGCGGTTCGGCCCCGCGCCCAGAATCATGACCTTCTTACGATCCGACGGCGCCGACTCACACTCGCTCTCGTAGCTCGAATACATGTACGGCGTGAAGCTCTCAAACTCCGCCGCGCACGTGTCCACACGATTGAAAACCGCAGCAACACCCAGCGATTTCCGCTTCGCCCGCACAGTCAGCGAATCACTCTTCCACCACCGGCCCATCGAGGAATCCGACACGCCGCCGCGCTTGGCCGTGCGGAACAACTCCGCGCTCATCGTCTCCAGGCTCTCGGCCTGCAGCGTCTTGTTCAGCTCAATGCCTTCCTTCACCTGCAGCAGGAACCATGGATCGATGTTCGTCAATTCGAACACCTGCTCCACCGTCCAACCGCGCTCGAAGGCAAACAAAATGTAGTTCAGCCGCTCCGCCGTCGGCGTAATCAGCCGCGCCGGAATCAGTGCCTCATCCAGAGGCTCTTCCTTCGTGGCCGACTTGCCCGTCTCCAGCGAACGGATCGCCTTGCCGAACGATTCCTTGAACGTCCGCCCAATCGCCATCACTTCGCCCACAGACTTCATCTGCGTGCCCAGCGTAGTATCGGCGCCCGGGAACTTCTCGAACTGCCACCGCGGAATCTTCGTCACCACGTAGTCGATCGTCGGCTCAAAACACGCCGGCGTCAGTCGCGTAATGTCGTTCTTGATCTCGTCCAAACGATAGCCGACGGCCAGTTTCGCCGCGATCTTCGCAATCGGGAACCCGGTCGCCTTCGACGCCAGTGCCGAGGACCGCGACACGCGCGGGTTCATTTCCACCACGACCATCCGACCGTCTTTCGGGTTGATCGCAAACTGCACGTTCGAACCGCCAGTATCGACGCCGATCTCTCGCAAACACGCCAGCGATGCGTCGCGCATCATCTGGTATTCCTTATCGGAAAGCGTCTGCGCCGGAGCCACCGTAATCGAATCGCCCGTGTGCACGCCCATCGGGTCGAAGTTCTCAATGGAGCATACGATGATGCAGTTATCCGCCAGATCGCGCATAACCTCCATCTCGTACTCTTTCCAACCCAGTACCGACTCTTCGATCAGCACTTCGCCCACCGGCGACAAGTCCAACCCGCGCGTCAGAATCTCTTCCAACTCTTCGCTGTTGTAAGCAATACCGCCGCCGCTGCCGCCCATCGTGAAGCTCGGGCGCAGAATCAGCGGAAAGCCCACGCGCTCGGCGAAGTCAAACCCGCCCTTCATATCGGTGACCAGTTGCGACGTCGGCGTCGCCAAACCAATCTTCCGCATGGCGTCTTTGAACAACAACCGGTCTTCGGCTTTCTTAATGCTGTCGATCTTGGCGCCAATCAACTCCACGCCATATTCGTCCAGCACGCCCGCCTCGGCCAGCGCCACAGAAAGGTTCAACCCCGTCTGCCCGCCCACCGTCGAAAGCAGCGCGTCGGGCCGCTCTTTCTTAATGATCTCGGTCAAATACGGAACGCTCAACGGCTCCACATAGGTGCGGTCCGCCAGTTCCGGATCGGTCATGATCGTCGCCGGATTCGAGTTCACCAGAACCACTTCGAACCCATCGGCCTTCAGCGACTTGCAAGCCTGCGTGCCCGAATAATCGAACTCGCACGCCTGCCCGATAATGATCGGTCCCGATCCGATGATCAGGATGCGGTGGATGTCAGTGCGGCGTGGCATGAATTACTTTTTGTGCTCCTGCATCAAACGGGTAAAGTCATCGAACAGATACAGCGAATCATGCGGCCCCGGCGCGGCTTCCGGATGATACTGCACACAGAAAACCGGCTCGGACTTATGCCGTAAACCCTCAACAGTCATATCGTTCAGGTTCACGTGCGTAATCTCGGCCACGTTGTCGTGAATCGAGTCCGGATCCACCGCAAAACCGTGGTTTTGCGCCGTAATTTCCACTTTATTGGTCTTCTTGTTCAGCACCGGATGATTGCCGCCCCGGTGGCCGAACTTCAGCTTATAGGTCTTGCCGCCCATTGCCAGGCCCAGAATCTGATGGCCAAGACAGATGCCGAAGATCGGGGTCTTGCCGAACAGCTTCTGCACTTCGGCCGCCTGCGCCACCAGCGGTTCCGGATCGCCCGGCCCGTTGGACAGGAAGACGCCGTCCGGCCGCAAAGCCAGAACGTCGTCCGCCGACGTTCCCGCCGGCACCACCGTCACCCGGCACCCGCTCGTCACCAGGCGCCGCAGAATGTTGCGCTTGATGCCGAAGTCGTAGGCCACCACATGATGGAGCGGTTCGCCGTTCCGAATGCGTTCGCTCGGCGAACAGGGCTCAACCGGCGAAGTCCATACATACGAACCAACGGTCGAAACGCGCGTCGCCAGGTCCAGCCCCGCCATCGACGGAATGCTCCGGGCCTTTTCAATCAAGCCCTTCACATCGGTCGAAATCGAAGACAGCACCCCGCGCATCACGCCACGCGTGCGCAGATGCCGCACCAGTTTCCGCGTATCGATCGAATCGATAATCGGAATATTGTGCAGCTTTAAGAAGGCGTCGGCCGCCTGATCGCTGCGCCAGTTGGAGACCATGGGCGAAAAATCCCGCACCGCAAGGCCTTCAATATAGGGCCGGGCGGATTCCATGTCTTCATCGTTGGCGCCGTAGTTGCCAATTTGCGGATAAGTCAGGACAACGATCTGTCCGGAATAGGAGGGGTCAGTGAAGATTTCCTGGTAACCGGTGAGGGACGTATTAAAAACAACTTCACCGGATCGTTCCGTAAGCGCACCAAAAGCCCGGCCCTCGAAGACAGTGCCGTCTTCTAGGGCAAGGATTGCTGGATTCAAAGTGGGGTTTCCTCCGACGGGTAGACTCTATCTATTGAATCAAACGCCCGCCACTTTGGGCAACATCGATTTTCACCGCATCGGGCCGCCACCCCGTTTCCCTCCGGAACTTCTATAATCACAGCAGATGGTTCTCCACCTCGATTCCCGCGCCGAACGCCTCATCGAAGAGCAACTCCACACCGGCCGCTTTCATTCTCCGGAAGAGGTCGTCGCGCGTGCGCTCGAAGCATTAGCCTCCGGAGAATCGGCCCATCACAACGCCCCAGACCAGGTGCTAGCCGTTCAGGATATGATGAACTTCGCCGATAAACATGGACTCTCTTTGGGCAACGACCTCACGATCCGGGACCTGATCAACGAGGGCCGCAAATACTGATGGGCCCCTTCGTCGCCGACGCTTCTATCACGTTGGCTTGGTGTTTTCGCGACGAAGCAACAACAACGAGCCGCAAAGTCCTAGCCGGCCTCCAAGACACCTACGCCGTGGTCCCGTCGCTCTGGCCATTTGAAGTGGCCAATGCCCTCGCAAGTGCTGAGCGACGTGGCCGCATCACCCAGGCTGAATCCGCCCGGTTTATCGACGCGCTTAACCGTATGCCGATCCACATCGAACGCCGGGAATCCCTTTGGCTCTGGCAAGCCATCTTCCCTCTCGCCCGCCAACACCGCCTCTCCGCCTACGACGCCGCCTACCTCGATCTCGCCAAACGCGAAGCCCTCCCCTTAGCCACCCTCGACGTCAACCTCCAACAGGCCGCTACCGCCCTCGAAATCCCCGTCATCGCCTAGCCACCCGCTAATTCTTCTTCCACGAAATCCCATCCACCACCATCTGCGTCCCCGTCCCCGCCGGAATCTCGTAGATCAAATGCCGCGTCGTCGCCCCATTGGCAGTCAGTTCCAACGTGTTGCCACTCACCTTGTACGCCCCGCGAGTCGAACTAGCCGACGTCGCGCCCGTCCCGCCAGACCGCACCGCGCCCACCTTCTCCACCGTGTAGCTCCCATCGGGACTGAACACAAAGGTGGTGGCCGAAGCGATCCCGCCATACGCCTGCCCCGACGTGTACTTCCCGTTCAATTTCGCATTCGCCGGATAGCTCGACGTGATCCGCTGGCAGTCCACGCCGCCAATCTTCCAGTTCCCCGCGCCGGCCGGTGCAAAGTCCGCCGTCCACGGCTTCCCCTTAATCGGCGTCAGATTCAACTTCCCACCGGCCACCGCGTACTTCCCGCACTCGCCCGGATACTTCGCACACACAGGTTCCATCCCCTTCGCGCTCAACTCCTCTTTAGGAGCGTCGTTCAAATACCGCCCATCCGCCAGGAAGTACCAATGCCGCGGCGCGAAGTTTCGCGCAATCACCTGGTATTCCATATAGACGCACAGTCCGTTCAACGACTGCGCCGGCGCAGCTAGAGCGGACAAGCATAGCGCTAGCGCGCCAAACCCCAATTTGCGATTCATTTCTCAATCATACCGAAGCCCCCCGGCTGCCAAATCCGCCAGCGAGATATTTAAAACCCGCACAAATTTCCGTCATCCCATATAATGAGGGTTCTAACGGTTATGAGTTCGTCGGCCACCACTCCGGCGCGCGAAGCGCGCATGTTCGATGCACCAGTCCTAAAGAAGGCCGTAATGGCCCTTTCCGGCTTGGTTTTGTTCGGTTTTGTGCTTGTCCACATGTTGGGCAATCTCCAGGTCTACCTGCCACCGGGACCCGATGGACGCTACGCCCTCGACGTCTACGGCGAGGCGCTCCACAAGAATCCCGCCATCCTCTGGGGTGCCCGTTCGGTGCTGTTGATGGCCGTCCTGGCCCACATTCTCAGCGCCCTCCAGCTTTCCCAGATCAAGAACGCCGCCCGCCCCACGCCCTACGTCAAGCACACACCGATCGCCTCCACCTACGCCTCGCGCACCATGTACTGGAGCGGCCCCATCATCCTGGCCTTCCTCATCTACCATCTCCTCCACTTCACCACCGGCCAGGCCCACCCGAACTTCCAATCCATGCACGTCCACGAAAACGTGATTAGCGGCTTCTCCGTCTGGTACGTGTCGCTCTTCTACATCGTCGCCATGTCCATGCTCTGCATGCATCTCTACCATGGCGTCTGGTCCATGTTCCAATCCCTTGGCGTCTCGCACCCCTCCTACACGCCAAAATTGAAACTGGCCGCCAAAGCCTTCGCGGCCATCATCGCCGCCGGCAACATCTCGATTCCCCTCTCCGTTCTCGCAGGATTGGTGAAGTAACCATGGCTCTCAATTCACGAACCCCTTCCGGCCCCATCGAAACGCGCTGGGACAACACGAAGTTCGAAATGAAGCTGGTCAATCCAGCCAACAAGCGCAAGTACAACGTCATCGTTGTCGGCTCCGGTCTCGCCGGTGGCGCCGCCGCGGCCACCCTCGCCGAACTCGGCTACAACGTCAAGTGCTTCTGCTATCAGGACTCCCCGCGCCGCGCCCACTCCATCGCCGCGCAGGGCGGCATCAACGCCGCCAAAAACTATCAGAATGACGGCGATTCCATCTACCGCCTCTTCTACGACACCGTCAAAGGCGGCGACTTCCGCGCCCGCGAATCGAACGTCTATCGCCTCGCCCAGATCTCGGTCAACATCATCGACCAGGCCGTGGCCCAGGGCGTTCCCTTCGCCCGTGAATACGGCGGCACCCTCGCCAATCGTTCCTTCGGCGGCGCGCAGGTTTCGCGTACCTTCTACGCCCGCGGCCAGACGGGCCAGCAGCTTCTCCTCGGCGCCTACCAGGCCCTCGAACGCCAGATCGACGCCGGTCGCGTCAAGATGTTCCCGCGCACCGAAATGCTCGACTTGATCGTCATCGACGGCAAGGCCCGCGGCATCGTCACGCGCAACCTCGTCACCGGCCAGACCGACGTCCACATTGGTGACGCCGTCGTCCTCGCCAGCGGTGGCTACGGCAACGTCTTCTACCTCTCCACCAACGCCAAGGGCTGCAACGTTACCGCCAGCTGGCGCGCCTTCAAACGCGGCGCCTGCTTCGCCAACCCCTGCTTCACACAGATCCACCCCACCTGCATCCCGGTCAGCGGCGACTATCAATCCAAGCTCACGCTGATGTCGGAATCGCTGCGTAACGACGGCCGCATCTGGGTTCCCCTCAAGGCCGGCGACAACCGCCCGCCTCAACAGATCCCCGAGTCCGAACGCGACTACTACCTCGAACGCATCTACCCCAGCTTCGGCAACCTCGTCCCGCGCGACGTCGCCAGCCGCGCCGCCAAGCGCATGTGCGATGAAGGTCGCGGCGTCGGTCCCTCCGGCCTCGGCGTCTATCTCGATTTCGCCGCGTCGATCGAACGATTGGGCAAACAAGCAATCGCCGAACGCTACGGCAACCTGTTCGAAATGTACGAGCGCATCACCGGCGAATCCCCCTACGAAGTGCCCATGCGCATCTTCCCCGCCGTGCACTATAC
>CANIFK010000173.1 GCA_947466555.1 Acidobacteriota bacterium
AGGGAGAGGAGTCCCCACGTCTTCTCCGTTTCATCGTCCACCCAGTGCGGCAGGCCGGCGAGCCAGGCGATGACGAAGCCGCCGATCAATCCGCCCAAATGCGCGGCGTTATCGATCATCTGCATGTAGCCGCCCATAATGAACCCGATCCCGGCGTTCATCAGGCACACGGTCTGCAGTCGGCGCGCGACGAGCGACTTGCTTAAAACTCCATAAGCGATCAATGCGCCCAATAGACCGAAGATGCCGGCGCTGGCGCCCAGAGACGGCACGCGCGGCGCCCACATCGCGCTGAGTGCGAAGCCGGTAACCGTAGCTGCCGTGTAAATAGCGAACATGCGCCGCGTGCCGTAGATCTCTTCCACGATCGTGCCAACGTTGTAGAGGCCCATCATGTTGAGGAAGATGTGTAGGAACTGGACGAGTAACATCCACTTCGGCGTGCGGGCCGCCAGGCTCAAACCTTGGTGGAGATAACCGGCGGTGATGAGCCTGTACCACTCGCCACTCTGTATCGCCGGCAGCCATTTTTCGCCATATTGGACTAGACCGCGGTTGCCGGAAACGGTGTTGGCGGCGAAGACCAGAACGTTGATCAACAGGATCGCGGCAACGGCCACTTTGCCATTCGGCATCAACCAGGCGAGGATTGGATGCGTCTTGGGAATACGAAAACCCGCTGCGCCGACCGTCATGGCGCAATGGGGGCAATGGTCGGCTCGGACATCAATCAGTTCCCGGCAGTTCGGGCACAGTCGGCTGGTGCTCACTCTTTCCACTGTACCGTTACTGACCTGGAAAGACGGTGGCGTTGTAGATCATCACGCGCGTCGCCAGAGCCCAGAAGGCGAGTAGGGTGACCACCAAAGACGCACCGGCCAGGATGCCCCATACCTTTTCTCGCATATCGTTTGTAGCGCGCGGAAGGCCGGCCAAATAGGCAACCGCGAAGCCGCCGGCCAAGCCACCGAGGTGGGCGGCATTGTCGATCATCGGTAGAACGAACCCCATCACCAAACCGATGCCGGCGTTCATCAGACACTGATTCCGCAAGTGCTGGGCGATAGGCGAAGTGCTGTGCATGCCAACGGCGATCAATGCTCCCAACAGGCCGAAGATACCTGCACTGGCGCCGAGCGAATGTGTGCCGGGCGCCCAAAGCGCACTGAGAAAGAAGCCGCCGAACGTGGCCACCGTATAGAGCGTGAACAGCCGCTTCGTCCCATAGATCTGCTCCACAATCGGGCCCAGGTTGTACAGGCTCATCATGTTCATGAAGATGTGGAAGAACTGCACATGCAGGTAGCCGGCGGTGATGAGCCGCCACCAATCGCCGTTCAAAATTGCGGGCAGCCACTTGGCCCCGTAGGTGGGTAGGGCGTTCGATCCGGAGACGTGAATCCCCACGAAAAAGGCGGAGTTGACCAAGAGCAGCAACGGCACGGCCATGTTGCCGTTGGGCATCAACTTATCGGTGAATCCCTCGCGCGGCGCGCGCTGAAAACCGAACGCGCCGACACGGGCGCCGCAGAATCCACACTGGTTGGTCTCCGCGTCAATCAACGCCCGGCAGTTGGGGCACAATCGGCTTCCGCTCACGTTCACAAGTCTAGCAGCCGCCTCCGTCGCCGCCCTCTGATAAAATGAAGGGTCCTATGGCCGAAAACGAGCGCGAACTGCGCCAACAAATCTGCGAAATCGGCCGTCTCATGTACCAAAAGGGATGGGTGGCCGCCAACGATGGCAACCTGAGCATCAAGCTCAGCGAAGACCGCTATCTCTGTACCCCGACCAATATCAGCAAGGGCATGATGACGCCCGACGACCTCATCATCGTCGACGCGAAAGGCACGAAGGTGGAAGGCCGGCGCGAGCGCACCAGCGAGATCATGATGCATCTCACCATCTACGGCATGCGGCCCGATGTGGGCGCCGTGGTGCATGCCCATCCGCCCGTTTCCACGGGCTTCGCGGTGTCCGGGCGCGCGCTGAATCAGGCGATTCTGCCGGAAGTTGTTGTCATGCTCGGCTGTGTTCCGCTGGCCGATTATGGGCTCCCGGGTACGCCCGCGTTGAGCGATACCATCAAGCCGTTCGTGCCGAAGCACGACGCGATACTGCTGGGGAACCACGGCGCCGTTTGCGCCGGGCAGCACATCTGGCAGGCGTATTTCCGCATGGAGACGCTGGAGCACGTGGCCCGCATTGCGCTTGTCGCGGAGATGCTCGGCGGGCCGAAGTTGTTGCCCCGCGCTGAAGTGGATAAGCTCTTCGACGCCCGCGGTCGCTACGGCATCAAGTCCAACACGACGATGGAGCCGGGGTGCCCGATCACGGCCGACGATACCGGCGGTGAACGCATCACGGTGACGCGCGACGAGTTGATTTCGTTGATTGAAGAAGCCGTCTCCGCGCGCATGGGGCGGTGACAATGAATTGCGATTCGGCATACGCTATGAACTGGAGTTTGAATGGGTGACGCATTAGGGTTAGTCGAAACGCGCGGTCTGGTGGCGATGGTGGAAGCCTCCGACGCCATGGTGAAGACCGCCAAAGTCACACTCGTCGGCTGGGAACGCATTGGCTCCGGGTACGTCACGGCAATCGTTCGCGGCGACGTGGCCGCCGTGCGTGCCGCTACCGACGCAGGTGCCGCCGCGGCACGCCGTGTTGGCGAACTGGTCGGCGTACATGTGATCCCGCGGCCGCATCCGAGCCTGGAAGCGGTTCTGCCCATCGGCAAAACGAAGAGCAACGGAAAATGACCCTCGCCCGCGTTGTTGGAACCATCGTCGCCACTCGCAAGGACCCGCGCCTGGAAGGCCGGAAACTGCTCATCTGCAAACCGGTATCCCCGGAGGGCAAAGACGAGGCCGGTTACGTGATCGCGATTGATACCGTCAGCGCCGGCTTTCGGGAGACCGTCATCCTGGTAAGTGGCTCCAGTGCCCGCTTGGCGGATGGCTGCAAGGACCGTCCGGTGGATACGGCGATTATCGGTATCGTCGATTCCGTCTCCATCGACGAAGGCAGCAAGGGCAAATAGTCCATGTATCTCGGTCGCGTCATTGGTCGGGTATGGGCAACTGTGAAGGACCCGGGGCTGGCCGCGCAGCGGTTGCTATTGGTCCAACCACTCACGCCCGAAGGCCAGCCGACGGGGAAACGGCTGGTGGTGACCGATGCCATGGGTGCGGGCGCCGGCGAACTTGTGTACTGGTCCAAGGGGAAGGAATCCAGCTTTCCGTTTCTACCCACCGAGGTGCCGACGGAGATGACGATCGTTGGCATCGTGGACGCCGTGAACGTGGATCGGGGCGCGTAGGTATGCTCATCGCGCGCATCATCGGTGACGTCACCGCAACGCACAAACATGCCAGCCACGAAGGGCAAAAGCTGTTGCTGGTGCAGCCGCTGGAGCTGGATTGCGTCACTCCGCGTGGGGACGCCGTGATTGCCGTCGACGCCGTGGATGCGGGGCTGGGCGATCTGGTCCTACTGGTGACCGAAGGCTACAGCGCCATGACCAGTGTCAACCGGCCGGAATCACCCATCGATATGGCCGTCCTCGGCGTGATCGATACTGTCGACCTTCCCGCTCCGCCGCCTGCTCTTCCTATGAAGTAGGATCGCGGTGATCGCACAGCCGCATATCAGCCGGAACGCTACCAACGCGCCGTAGAACATGTTCAGCCTGGCTAGGCGCGCCCGCTCGGCAACCATCATTTCGGCGGGACGAAAATCAAGAATGCGGCCGAGGGACACGACTTGCGGCGTCAGCAGGAAGTGGGAGGCGCAGACCGCAAGCAGGAGGACGCCCGCCAAGACTGTCGCGGGCCGGCTATAGTTCTGCAGAAACAGAATGATTCCGATTGTCAGAATCAAAGCCAGTTCAATCAGTCCGCTGGTCTCGAATAGGCTGCGATTGATCTCGGAGGCGATGTACCGGAATAGCTGTTCGGTCATTGGCTCGCCGATGACGAACAAGGCACGAGCAGGCTCCCCGGGCGGCGATTTCGCGGTGTTATTGGCAACTTGAAGGCTCGCCATGGATACGGCCGAGACCGAAATGACCAAGGCGAACCAAACACCCAGCAGGAATGTGATCAATCTACGCGTATGCATGTAAACTGGCCATTCTAACTCATATGCGACGCCGGCAATTTCTGCAACTGCTTGCCACTACAAATTCGCCCCCAAACATCATCCTCGCCATGGCCGACGATCAGGGCTGGGGAGACACCTCCTACAACGGGCACCATATTCTGTCGACGCCTAATCTCGACGAAATGGCGAAGGCGGGCATCCGCTTCGATCGCTTCTATTCCGGCGCTCCCGTCTGTTCGCCGACTCGCGGCAGCGTGCTAACCGGCCGGCACCCGTTCCGCTACGGCATCTTCTTTGCCAACGCCGACAACGGTACCGATGCGCCGTCCAAGTACGCACTCCCGGCCCGCGAACGGACCCTCGCCGAATTCCTCAAGCCTCTCGGGTACGCCACCGCCCACTTCGGCAAATGGCACCTTGGCGATTTTGCGGGTCCCAAGCGCTCCGCTCCCACCGACAATGGCTTCGACGAGTTCTACTCAACTACTCGCAAAGTCTCAACCGTGAATCCGGAGGCTTACTGGACGCAGGATGGGCCTGTGCCCAGCGCGGATCTCGAGGGCGATGATTCCCGGATTCTGATGGACGCCGCCGTCGCGTTCATCGAGAAATCGGTGCAACGCCGCCAGCCCTTCTTCGCCGTCATCTGGTTTCATGCGCCGCACGAACCTGTTGTGGCGACGCAGCGTCACCGCGCGCCCTATACCCAATATCCCGGTAAACCGGAGAATTACTACGGCGCCATCGCCTCTCTCGACGAACAGATGGGCCGCCTCCGCGAGACCCTGCGATACCTCAAGGTGGAACAGAATACGATGCTCTGGTACGCCAGCGACAACGGTCCGGAAGGCGACCGTCAATCGTCGGCCTCGCCGGGCAATTCAGGTCCGTTCCGCGGCAGAAAACGCAGTCTGTTTGAAGGTGGTATTCGCGTTCCGGCATTGCTAGAATGGCCCGCTCGCTTCCCCTCACCCCGGGTCATCCGCGCGGCAGCTTCCACCAGCGACTATCTGCCGACCATTCTCGCCGCACTCCGGCAACCCGTTCCCAAACAACTGGACGGCATCAATCTGCTTCCTCTTCTCGAGGGGCGCAAACAGCTCCGCCAGTCGCCACTCGCGTTCGAAACGATCGGCGACACCCGCGGCTCACCCAAGCTGGCGTGGGTGGAGGACCGTTGGAAATTGCTCACTGATTTGGACGGGAAAGACGATTTACTCTTCGATCTCGACGCCGATCCGGCGGAGACGACGGACCTCGCCACTCGCCAGCCGCGAATCTGTGCCGCGCTTCGTGCCAAACTCATACATTGGCGCGCCTCCTGCGCTCGCAGCCGACAAGGACTCTAATTCATGCGCTTTTCCCTCCTATTTGCCACCATTCCGTTGCTCGCCGCCGATGCCGACCTCATCCTGCACAACGGGAGGATCCTCACCGCGGATGCCCGCTTCACAGTTGTTCAGGCCGTTGCGGTGAAGGATGGTCGTATAGTCCGAACCGGTAACAGCAATGTCGTCATCGGGGCCGAGAAGGGGAAAAAAACGAAGTTGGTAGACCTGGCCGGCAAGACGGTTCTGCCTGGCCTGATTGACGCGCATGTGCACGCCATCGGCGCCGGGTTGAGCGAGTTCAAATCGAAACTCCCGCCTTTGGACTCGATCGCCGACATCCAGAACTACATCCGGGCACAGGCGAAAACAACGCCGCAGGGCGAATGGATCATCGTGCCGCGCACGCTACCGCCGCGTTTGAAAGAACAGCGTTTTCCCACGAAGACCGATCTCGATGTCGTGACCACGCATCCGGTCGCCTTTGATGGCAGCTATGTATGGTCAGCCAGCGCGCTCGGTCTGAAGATCAGCGGCATTGACGCCAACAGCGTCGCGCCGCCCGGCGGCGAGGTCGTCAAGGGTGCCGACGGCCAGCCCAACGGCATTCTCCGCGGCACGGCCACGAAACTGCTGAAAGGCATTCGGGACGAGGCCCGCGCCACCGAGACGGAGCGCCAGCAGGCTTTGGAAACGATGCTGAAACTGTACGCCGCCGCGGGCCTCACCAGTGTCGGCGACCGGGCCGTTACCGCGCCCGATGTGGCGACCTATGAGGCACTGAAGGCACAAGGCCGCCTCCCCATTCGCGCCGTTCTCACCTGGCGCATCGACGCCTCCGCTCCGATCGAAAAACTCGAAGCCGAGATCAACTCGAAGTCCTGGAAAACCAATCAGGGCGATGACTGGCTCAAGTTCGGAACCTTCAAAGTCACGCTCGACGGCGGCCAGTCCGTCGGCACGGCCTACCAGCGCATGCCCTATGGTCCCTATGGCCGCCAACTCTATGGCCAAACCAATCCCGATGCCCGTGGCACCCTTTTCGTCGATCGCGAAAAACTCACCCGCATCTTCCGCGCCGCGCGCAATAAAGGATGGCAACTCACCTCCCACGCCCAGGGCGGCGCGGCTATCGATATTCTGCTTGACGCCTTCGAGGCGCTCGACAAAGAAAAGCCGATCGCCCCAACCCGCTCCCACGTCATGCACGGCAGTTTCATGAGTGAAGAGGCGATCGCCCGTATGAAGAAAATGGGCATTATCGCCGACGTGCAAGGCGGCTGGCTCCACTTCGACGTGCCCGCGCTGGAGCAGGTCTTCGGCTACAAAAACATGCGCTACTTCTTCCCGCTGCAGTCGTACCTGAAGTCCGGCATCGTCATCGCCGGCGGCAGCGATCACATGATCGGCCATGACAAGAATCGCGCCGTGAACGCCTTCAACCCGTTCTTCAACATGTGGATGTCGATCTCTCGCAAAACACGCGAAGGTAAGCTTATCTATCCGGAAGAGAAGATCACCCGCGAACAGGCTCTGCGCATGTACACGAACGGCTCCGCCTACCTGCATTTCAGCGAGAAGACCCTCGGTTCGCTCGAAGCCGGCAAGTACGCAGATCTGGTCGTAATCGACAAAGATTTCCTCACTTGCCCGGAAGATGAGATTCGTCACATCCAGCCGCTCGCTACCGTCGTCAACGGCAAGGTCGTTTTCGGCGCGCTTTAACGGGAAATTGCTACACTTCCACCCATGGTCCGCAAAACGGGGTTGGTAGCGCTGTTCAGTCTGTGCGCGTTTAGTCAGGAGATTACCGGGTCGCTTACGGGCATCGTTTCGGACTCCAACGGCGGCGTCATCGTCAACGCTGAAGTCGTTTCCACCCACAACGAAACCGGCGCCACCCGGCGCATCCGCACCAATGCTGACGGGCAGTTCACCCTCTCCTCGTTGCCCATCGGCGGCTATACTCTCGACGTCGCCGTCACCGGTTTCAAACCCTCGCGCCAGGCCAACATCAACCTCCACATCAGCGACCATATCCGTGTCGACTTCAAGCTCTCTCCCGGCGATGTTTCCCAATCGGTAACCGTCGAAGAAAACGCCTCTCTCGTCTCCACCGAAACCAGCGAACAGGGCGGGCTCATCTCCGGCGAACAGGTGCGCGAACTCCAACTGAATGGCCGCAGTTTCATGTCGCTCATCGAACTGCTCCCCGGCGTCTCGTCCGATCTTCCCGATCGTGTCGACCCCAACACGCCTCCCTCCATCTCCATCAACGGCGCCCGCAACTCAGCCAGCGCCTTCACCATCGACGGTGGCAACAACTCCGACGTCATCGTCGGCTCCGGTTCGCTCAACACCTTTACCAGCGTCGATACCATCGCCGAGTTCAAAATCGTCACCTCCACCTTCGCCGCCGAATACGGCCGCGGCGGCTTCTCTCAGGTCAACGTCGTCACCCGCGGCGGCACCCGCAAGTACCACGGCTCGCTCTATCATTTCCACCGAAACGACGCCCTCGACGCTCGTGACTACCTCACCCACCAGGTCCTCCCGCTCAAGCTCAACAACTTCGGCTACAATTTCCACGGCCCCGTCACACTCGGAAAATACAACAAAAACCGCCTGAAAACCTTCTTTTTCTGGACGCAGGAGTTCAATCGCATCATCACTCGCGGCGAAGCGGTAAATACACAGGTGCCCGACGCCGCCCATCGCAACGGCGATTTCTCCAATCTCGGCCCCGGTCGCGATGGCGCCTTCGGTACCGCCGACGATCCGGTAGTCGATCCCGTCACCCTCCTCGGATTCCCCGGCGGTAAGATCCCTACCAGCCGCATCAATCCCATCGGACAAAAACTCGCCAGCCTCTACCCGGCCCCCAATTTCAAAGGCCCCGGAACACTCAACTACACCTCCGCCGCCGCGGCCTCCCAATGGTGGCGCGAGCACATGCTGCGCCTCGATCACAACTTCTCTGAGACCTTCCGCCTCTACGGCCGCGTCACCATGGACAACTCCGATGTCGAAAACCCCTACGGCGGCTGGCAGACCACCACCATCGGCACCCGCTTCCCTGGCGTCAACCAAACCTTCTCCAACGTCAACGGCCGCAACGTAAACCTCAACGTCACCAAGGTCCTCGGTGCTGGCGTCCTCAGTGAAACCATGGCGACCTATTCCACCCGGCTCATCACCCAGGACCCCGCCAATCCCGACGCCGATCGCTCCACCCTCGGTGTCAATCTCCCCAAGCTCTTCAACAACGGCATCACCACTCTTCCCACCGTCGCCCTCGGCGGAAACTATGCCGCCCTCAACGTCAGCCGCCCCTGGCTGAAGCGCCTCTTCAATTTCGACGTTTCGAGCAACCTCACCAAAATGGCCGGCCGCCACGTCTTC
>CANIFK010000174.1 GCA_947466555.1 Acidobacteriota bacterium
GCCACCACCGGCGTCTTCATCTGCGCCGATAGCGTCGGATACCCCGCCGTATCCTCCGGCGCCAGCGCGTCTTCCCACCACGCCAGATTCGGAATCTCGTCCAACTGCGCCCCCACGTGCTGCGCCTCGCCCAGCTTATACGCGCCGAGGGAATCCACCATCACCTGCCCCTTGCCAACAATCGCGGCCGCCACCGTCCGCACCCGCGCGATATCGTTCGTCCCCGGGCCTTTGCTCAGGCCCATCTTCACCACCTGAAACCCCTCCGCCACCGCCTTCTGCGCATTAGCAACAATGTCCCCGCCAATCCCCGTATACGTCGCCGCCGTGTCCCGATATTTCCCGCCCAACAGCTGATACACCGGCACTCCCAACGACTTCCCCAGCAAGTCCCACAACGCAATATCGGCCCCCGCAATGGCTTCGGTATAGAACCCGTTCGAATACCCCCGCGTCCGCTCCGTCGCGTACATCTTCTCCCACAACACTTCCACGTTCCGCGCGTCCTGCCCCAATAAAACCGGGGCCAGCAGGTCCTGCACGATCGCCTGATGCACCCGCGGCGTCGACGGCGCGTGACACTCACCCCAACCCACCAACCCCTGGTCCGTCGTGATCTTCACCAGCACCCCCTGCTGGTATCCTGTAATCCGCGTCGGGCTCATATGGTCCAGGCGGTTCCACAGCCCCACCCCGCCCGTCATCGCCCCCACCGGCGACATTTTCACAATCTCCCGCGACGCCTTCCCATCGTTCGGCGTCCGCACAATGAACGCCTCCACCTTCGTGATCTTCAGCGCCGGCATCCCCTTGCGCCCCTGCGCCCGCAACGTCCCCGCCGCCACACCACCCAGAATCAGCTCTCTTCGATTCATAACTTCTTCACCTCCGCCAGCGTCTCCATCACATCTTTCGAAGGGATGTACTCCATCCCCACATACCCACCATACCCACTCTCCCGGATCGCCCGGAAAACATTCCCAATGTGAATCTCCCCCGTCCCCGGCTCATGCCGCCCCGGCACATCGGCCACATGAATATGCCCAATATTCGCGACATTCTCGCGAATCGTCTCAATCAGATTCCCCTCCATAATCTGCACATGGTACAGGTCATACAGAATCTGAAAATACGGGCTCCCCACCTCCCGCACCATCTGAAACGCCTCCGGCGTCCGGTCCAGAAAATACCGCGAATGGTTGTCGCCCTTCGGGTTCAACGGCTCAATCTTCGCCAGCGTGTTGATCACTTCCACAATCATCGTGACGCCATATTTCGCCACAATATCGTGCGCCCGTTTCAACCCCTCCACCATGCTCGCGTGCATCGCCTCCCGCGACATCTCCGGTACGCGAAACCCCGATAAAACCACCATTTTCTTCGTCTCAAACCGCACCGCCGCCTCGGCCGACGCCCGTATCTCCGCCAAAAATCCAGCCCGCTCCGCCGGATCACAAAGCCCCATCCCCACCGGGTTCACGCCCTTATTCCCCACCAGGCAGACACACTCCAACCCCAGCTTCCTCTGCAGCGGCACAATCACCCGCGCATCCGCCGCCCGCCAGTCGCCAAACTCATAGCCCTGATACCCCGCCGCCGCCACGCGCTCCAACTGCGCGGGAAGCGTCAGCCCCGGGAACAACGGCTCCACCCGGACCGACAACTTCATCTTCCCCGCCGCCGCGGCGCTCATCCACGGCAGCATCAACAAACCTCGGCGTAGCATCACGACTGGTATATCATAACGGCCAGGAATCCCCTGCAAAATGAAGCATCTCGCCCTCTTCGCTCTCGCCCTCGCCGCCCTCCAGGCGCAAAATATCCGCGTGGTCAAATTCTCCGAAAGTGACCCCTTCCGCATGGGCGAAGTCACCTCCCGCCGCATCATCCACCCCGGCATCGGCGCCAAGAAAACCACGCTCAACCTCTCCGTCTCCCAGAACGGAGCCGAGTTCGCCCAGCACGTCCACGACTACTCCGACGACACGATTCTCGTCCTCAACGGCGAAGTCAATCTCCGCCAGGGCGACTCGCTCCACCTCTTCAAAACCGGCGAAGTCGCCTTCGTCCCCACCGGCCAGATCCACGGCACCATCACCGCCGGCACCGGCGACACCACGATGATCAGCTTCCAAAACCCGCCGGACTTGATCCTCTACACCGGCGCCCGCGATTCGAAGAAGGCCGGCAACGCACCGCCCAAAGGCGTCATCACTCCCGGCGCCGTCAAATACGTTCGTTTTGATAAGAAAAACGGCGAATTCACCAACTCCGCCCTCGGGTCCAACCGCGCCACCGGCTCCCGCCACCTCCTCAAAAAAGGCCAGAAATTCCAGACCGAAGTGAAGCCCGCCGGCGAACAAATCCTGTTCGTTTGGCGCGGCGCCATCACCGTCCACGACGGCACAAAAACCTACACCGCCGGCGAACGCGACACCGTCTTCATCCAGGGCGAAACCAAGCTCAAGGTCACCGCCGACGCCCTCTCGGAAATCATCCAGGTCCAGGCCCCGTGACACGTCGCGACTTCTCCGCCGCCCTCCTCGCCGCGGCCCCGGCCAAGCGAATCAAATGCGCCATGATCGGCACCGGCCACGGCCACGCCCACAGCAAAATCCTGGCGCTCCAAAGCATGGCCGAATTCGAATTCATCGGCGTCGCCCGGCCCGATAAGGACGATCCCGCCATCGGACCGGCCTTCGCCAAAGTCCGCCCCCTCACCGTCTCCGAAATCCTGAACGACCCTTCCATCGAAATGGTCGCCCTCGAATTCGCCGACGCCGCCCAAAACCTGAAGTACGCGCAAGAATGCATCTACGCCGAAAAGTGGCTCCATCTCGACAAGCCCCCCGGCGCCAATCTCAACGGCCTCAAAAAACTCCTGAACGACGCCCGCATCCGTAACCGCCACGTCCAAATGGGCTACCAGTGGCGCTACCACGCCGGCATCGAAGCCGCCATGGAAGCCGCCCGCAAAGGCTGGCTCGGCGAAGTCCACCGCTTCCGCGCGTCCATCGAGAAGGCGATCCTCGCCGAGGAACGCCACCACCTCGCCAAATACAAAGGCGGCATGATGTTCTCCGAAGGCTGCCACCTGATCGACCGCGCCACCACCCTCCTCGGCAGGCCCACCCGCGTCACCGGCTTCATCCGCCACCACGCCCCTAATAACGACGGCCTGGCCGATAACAACCTCACCGTCCTCGAATACCCAACCGCCCTCGCCGAAATTTCGATGGGCGGTTTCGACCCCCACGGCAACCAGCACCGCTACGTCGAAATCATCGGCACCAACGGCAGCGCGAAGGCCTCCCCCTTCAACCCCGTCGGCCTCACCGTCACCCTCAAAGACCCCGCCGGCCCCTACAAAAAGGGCGAACAATCCCTGGTCCCGCCAGACCCTCCCGGCCTCCCCTACACTCCCGATTTCCGCATCCTCGCCGACATCATGCGCAACGGCGCCAAGCCCGACTACACCGCCCAACACGACCTCATGACCCACGAAGTTCTCCTCACCGCCTGCGATATGCTCTAAGTCAGCCATGCCCAATTTCTCCCGTCGCAACGTCGTCCAAGCCGCCGCTCTCGTCCCCTTCCAAGCCATCAATTCCAGCGCCCAAAACAGCGCCATCAAGGTCGGCGTCATCGGCGCCGGCAACCGCGGCGCCTTCACTGGCTCGCTCATCGCCAAGGATCCGCGCGTCAAAGTCACCGCCATCTGCGATGTCGTGCCGGAGGCCCTCGCCGCCGCAAAGAAACGCATCGGCAACCCCGAAGCCAAAGAGTACAAGGACTTCCGCGAAGTCCTCGCCAGCGACGTCGACGCCGTCATGATCTCCACCCCCGTCTACCTCCACCCGGAGCACTTTGAGGCGGCGGTCAAATCCGGCAAGCACATCTACATGGAGAAGCCCGCCGGCGTCGACGTTGCCGGCTGCAAACGCGTCATGCGCGCGGCCGATAGCGCCAGCCGCAAGCAGAACATCACCTTCGGCTTCCAACAGCGCTACGGCGGCGTGTACGTCAAGGCAAAGCAGTTCCTGGAGTCGGGCGCCATCGGCAAGATCCGCGAAGTCCACGGCGAGTTCCTGAAGTTCGCCCTCAAAGGCGACGAACCGGTCATGCCCCCACCCCGCAACGAGAAGGAAAAGCTGGAGCAGTGGAAACTCTGGCGCGCCACCTTCGGCGAAGTCATCGTCGAAACCTACGTGCACAACCTGGACGCCATCAACTGGTTCCTCGGCGCCCATCCGCTCAAGGCCATCGGCACCGGCGGCCGCACCGTCGAAAAGCGTGGCGATCTCCTCGATCACCTCTCCGTCACCTACGACTATCCCGACAAGGTCCAAATGACTTTCGTCGGCTCGCAGATGACGCCCAAGTATTTCCGCTCCAACCGAGAACGCTACATCGGCGACAACGGCTTCGTCGAAACCGCCCGTGAATACTGGACCTACAACACCGGCGGCGGCCCCGTCACCGAAAAGGCCGGCCACGAAATCACCATCGACGCCCTGGCCAACTTCGTCAACAACGTCACCAGCGGCAAGCCCGAAAACGTCGGCGTCCGCGCCGCCGAAAGCACCCTCACCAGCATCCTCGGCCAGATGGCCATCGACAAAAAACGCGAAGTCACCTGGGACGAAATGATGCGCAGCGCCTGACCGTAGCGCGGGCCGGTTCGCCCCAAGCCCGGGGACACTCTGATCCCCAGTCCGACAGCTCACCCCTGTCCGAAGCGAAGAGTGTCCCCCGCCCGCAAATGTCGCAGCGCCTGACCCATCTCACGACCCTCGTTTCGCGTTCCCAGTTACGAGGTATTCGTGACCTATAAAACCATATCCAAACTTGGCGCCTGCGTCGCCATTGCCGCGGCCCTGTCCGCGCAGATCCCCGATTTCAAGCCCTCCACGCCGCTGCTCAAAGCGGCTCTCACCAACGATGCCCCGGCGATGAGCAATCTCCTCACCGCCGGCGCCAACCCCAACGCGGACCGCTTCTTCGGCATGCCCGCCCTCACGCTCGCCGTCATCAACACCAACACCTCCATGGCCAAGGCGCTCCTCGCCCACGGAGCCGACCCCGCCGCCCCCGATGCCAGCGGCAACACAGCCCTCATGTGGAGCGTCGGCACCGACACGCCCAACCGCGAAATCATGGAGCTCCTGCTCGCCAAAGGCGCCGGTGCCAACACCAAAAACAACGCCGGCGAATCGGCCCTCACCTGGGCCATCCGCCGCGGCAACATGCCCGCCGTCGCCCGCCTCAAAATGGCCGGCGCCAGCAACGAAGCCGCCGTCCGCAAAGCCGCCGAAAGCGCCATCGCCCTCCTGCAAAAGAGCGGCCCGCAGTTCGTCAAGGTCTCCGGCTGCGCCTCGTGCCACCATCAGTCCCTGCCGCAGATGTTGAACGGCGTCGCCCGCAAACGCGGCCTCGCCATCGATGAACCCGCCGCCGCCCAACAATTGAAAGCCGTCATGGCCATGTTCCGCCCCATCCGCGAACAACTCGCCGATGGCTCCATCACCCTTCCCAATCCCCCTATCAGCGTCAGCTACGCCCTCCTCGGCCTCGCCGCCGAAGGCCACGCGCCCGACGAAACCACCGCCGCCATGGCCGCCGCCATCGTCCGCACCCAACGGGCCGATGGCAGCTTCCCGGTCCTGCCCTTCCGCGCCCCGCTCGAAGCCAGCACCGTCACCGGCACCGCCTTCAGCCTCCGCGCCCTGCAGCTCTTCGCCCCCAGCGCCGGCCCGCAAATCGCCCAGGCCCGCCAGTGGCTCGCCCAGGCCAAACCGGCCACCAATGAGGATCATGCCATGCGCCTCCTGGGCCTCTATTGGGCCAACGCCCCCAAGGAGCAAATCGACATGGCCGCCTCCGCCCTCTTCGCCGCCCAACGCGCCGGCGGCGGTTGGGCCCAGTTGAACAACCTCGAACCGGACGCCTACGCCACCGGCCAGGCGCTGACGGCCCTGCAGCTCACCGGCCGCGCCGCCGCCAATCCGGCCGCCCTGGAAAACGGCATCGCCTATCTCCTCCGCACCCAGCTGGCCGATGGCTCCTGGCTCGTCCGCACCCGCAGCAACCCCTTCCAACCCCTGAAGGAAAGCGGCTTCCCCCACGGACGCGATCAGTGGATCTCCGCCTCCGCCACCAGCTGGGCCGGCATGGCCCTCGCCCTCTCTCTGCCCGCAACCCCCGCGGCGGAAACCGAAGGCAACTAACCCGCGCCAAAATGGGCACGCGGAACCACCGCGTGCCCGGCCCCACGAAGCCTTCTACGCTCAGGGCCGTCGACAAGCCGGTGCCTGCACCCCAGAAAGCACGCCAACAAACACCCTAGGCCATTGAGTGTGTGAAGTCAGGTGGGACGAAATGAAGCGTTCCGCTTAGCCATCAGGTAGTCAAAAGCGCGATGTACTTGCGCCAACCGGATGGCTGACAACTGTTGGTCCTCCGGCCGCATGTGAGCCACGTGTTCCGGTCCGTACTGGAGAATCGCCCGCTCAAGAGCATGTTCCAACTCAGCCACACCCGCATCTGCCCGCACGCCAAGTGCCCGCGCATACAACTCGTCAGGTTCAGCCGACTCGGAGCCCACCGCATTCTTCTTAGTCACCGCGTCCCATATCGCACTAACTAGAAAAAACCCGCCAACGCCAAAAAGCACCACGACAAACAGAGCGCTAAAATTTCCCATCCGTCACCTCCGCCTCGAACGGTCGCAACACAACACCCCGGCAACTGTCGCATACTCCGGCCGATAGCCGATACTGCGTTAAGCACAATGGGCACCAAGAATTGTGCTGCCGGGAACTCGCCGCTGGAGGATCCAACCGCAAGGGCAACGCAATACCATTGGCCTCGGCCAAACCGCGTATTCGCAACGCCAATGCGGCGTGCGCGGCGTTCAACAGATCGGACTCCGCCACCTCTAGCCCTCCCGTTGGCGGAGAAAGCGCCTCTCGATACAATTCCTCCAACAGCCCTCGAAGCGCTCCCGGTTCCGACAGGCAAACCGCAGCTACGCTTCGATCGAACCCGCTGAGCAGATCCACAGCCAGGTAATCTGCCGCACGCATTCCCGCGATCGGATACAGTGTCAGCTTCACGCTTTGCGACAGCAGGTCGTCGTCGCAGCCAGGAAACAGTTCACGATGCGCCCGCCGAAATAGACCACTGCAAACAAAACCGCACGTATAGAGTCCCGGCCCCACAACCGCCAGTGACCACGAAAACCCAATCAACGGCAGCGACAAGGGCCAAACCACAAGTGTGAGTAACAGCATCGCCACCCTAACCCGCCCCAAGTGCTTCGCCCATTTTGAAAACACGATAAGCCGCGCGCGCGCCGCTCCCACATCAAACAACTTTCCCAGAACTGGCTCCGGCTTTCCCTCTCGCACTACGGCCCCAACCCTCGCGGCCTCCAACACACTCGAAAACTGCCAGCGCACTCCGTTCGCCGCCAGGGACCGGCCCTCCCGTTGCGCAAGCCGCGCATCCGCCCAGCGACTTTCCTCAATTGTTCCACCGGCGTATCGAGGGTTCGTCACAATTCCCGAGGACGTGACACACCATGGCAATGGATTCACTGTAACAATCGACTGCCCAGGACGGAGGGGATTGGCGACCACCCAACCCCAGGTTCCATTGCCTGGATAAAGATTCGCCTTAACGCGCCGGGAACCACGGAAACAAAGAGCGGCCGGCCCCGTCTTCTGAAAGCACTCACAAAGATATAGCAGGACGAGAACGAACAGGTAACTGAAGTAGTCCGTCATTCAGATACAGCTTCATCCTCGCCCTTTACTGCCTCGGGCTTTTTACCAGTGAATAAGCTCTTTAAGAATGCCCCCACGCCCGCCACGGCCAAAACAATCAACTTCCACAACCCCTTCAATAGTCCAGTCTTTGATGCCACCGCTGCCGTGCCACCAACAATCAATGCGGTCAACCCATATTCGGCAACCTTGTCGCCACTCCGAAAAGCTGAATACTGCTTATCAGGTACGTACTGAAACCCTGTCATCGACTTCCGGAATACTGCAAGTTGCGAGGCATATCCTTGGACATCGCCCACTAAAATGACGCTCATGTACCCGTTCCGCCCCAACACCCGTGTGTTGTGGTTCATCGAAACACCACCAGTCTCCGACCTCGCCTCCGTCGCCCATTCCAGGTTCTTTGTCACATCATCAAAATGGGGTTTTTGGGTCCAGCGCACAATCTCCATCGTCTCCCAGCCTCGCCGTTTTCGCTCCTCGTTGGATCCCTCGTTGCCCTTCCGAAGGCTCTCCATAATGGCATCAGCATCGAGATTGGTCTTTTCATCGTCCTTGATGTAACCACTCGCGTTGTACTTGTAGATTGCGAACCAGTCTAAATCCTTCGGAGCCAGCATCCCATATTCGTTGCCCGAAGGAATGTTCTGTGATATCTCCAGAAATTTCTTCGTTCCCTCCGCATCTGCAAAGACAAACCCTTTGGGTATTTCGATAGAGGCCTCGTCGCGCAGCGCCCCCTTCGCGGGCCCCTCAACCCACGCAATGGCAGACAGAGGATTGGCTTCTTTCTTGGCCCCATCTCCCTTTTTCTCAGCCGGCTGACCAGGCAAGCTGGAAATGAACACGGTCAACAGCGTCAATGATCGGAAAGCAAGCATCCAGATGTCCTCTATATATAGGATTTAGCTCCCGGCAGACTAACAGCTATAACAGGCGGAGTCAAGCTAAAGACTAACAGCATCTTCACCTACCTAATAATCTCCCCCA
>CANIFK010000175.1 GCA_947466555.1 Acidobacteriota bacterium
AACACGTTCTTGTCCTTCGGGGCGGAATGGGCGCCAAGCAGCGCAAGGCGCTGTGGCAGCGACTGCGGGCGATTCCCGAATCGGAGCCGCGGGTGATTCTTGCGACGGGAAGCTACGTTGGCGAGGGCTTCGACGATGCCCGCCTCGATACGCTCTTCCTGGCGATGCCGATATCGTGGAAGGGGACGCTACAGCAGTACGTGGGTCGATTGCATCGACTGCACGACAACAAAAGGGTAGTCCAGGTTTATGACTACGTCGACGTCAATGTCCGGATGCTCGCGCGGATGTACGACCGGCGGCTTCGCGGTTACTCCGATATGGGCTACAGGATAGGCGGCATGAATAAAGCGGAATGAGGCCGTGGCCCCGCCATAGTCTTCACACGCGCGCGGTGAAACCTCAGCGCCTTTGATGCAAAAACCCCCGTCTAGTATCAAAAGCCGCTGCATAGAAGTGATTGATAAGAGAACGCTTGCGCTCCTTGCATTGAGTTTTTTGCATCACTTGAAGTCTGTTCTAATCAAATTCTGCCGCTAGCAGGGTACCAGCGCGCATATCGGCGTGTTTCGCCCTAGCGCACGTGCGGAGGATTTCGCACACCAATCGACGAGCCAGGCCCCGAAGAGATCGGTGCCGCTTCGAGCACGAACGAGCGATACCGGCCAAGAGACGAATCGCGAGCTTCGACCCGGGCGGTGAAGGCTGTCCGGTGACAATCGAAAAGCTGGCGCATGTTGCCGGAAAGCGCTTCGCGAAATTCGCGGTAAGGAAAGCGAGTAAAGCAAACCTCTGGGTGGAGCAGGTGCATTCGGCGGCTCGGTGAGCCCTGAAAAGGCATCGCCCGATTGGCACAGCGCTTGCGGACTTCCGGATTCCGCACGAGTCCATACAACCGATTGAAAATAAGTGGGTTGCCATCGCTCCTGTGGCCAAGCCTTCAACATTGTGAACATTTTCAACATCTGCTGAAACCACTGGTTTTAGTGAAATCAACTTGCAGCCTTTCACCATATAGAGTACTTTCAACATATGCTGAAGGCGGTCGATTCAATGAAAGAGCTGGAGAAGACGGCGGCTGCCGCGCTCGAATCGATTCTGAACGGTATCCCAATAATCACGCTCGAACGGGTGGAACTACAGCCATTGACGGGCCGCCACGAGATTGATGTCCTGGTGCGCCTCACCGCCGCCAACCACCCTCATGTGCTCGTGTGCGAAGTCAAATCCAGCGGCCAGCCCCGCTATGTGCGGGAGGGACTGCTTCAACTCAGGAATTACCTTGAATATTCCGACCTCAAGGCGACTCCTATCTTCATTGCCCCGTACCTGTCCGCGGAAGCACGCGCGATCTGCCGGGAGAACAAGGTAGGATTCGTGGATCTCCAGGGCAATGTGCGACTTGAATTCGACGGAGTGTTCATCGAGCGGACTGTCTCGGACAGGCCGCCGCCCGAACGTCGCGAACTCAAATCCCTGTTCCGGCCGAAGTCTGCGCATGTGCTCAAAACCATGCTCCGCGATCCGGAACGCCGGTGGCGCGTCGAGGAACTAGCGGAGTCGACGGGCGTGAGTCTCGGACACGTGAGTAATGTGCGCACCGGCCTGCTCGACCGGGAATGGGCGCAAATCTCGGAACGCGGCATGTTTCTCTCCAGGCCAGAAAAAGTGCTTGACGCCTGGCGTGACGCCTACGAACTGCCCGTCGGGAAGCGCCTGAGCTTCTACACGATCCTGCACGGAAAATCCTTTGAGGACGCCGCCCGCACAGCGCTTGGAGTGGACACGGCGAATGGCCGAGCAGTCTTCTGCTCGTTTTCCGCGGCCCACTGGCTGGCGCCCTTCGGCCGTACAGGCATGCAGTACTTCTACGCCGACGAGGCGGGACTGGAAAAGCTCAAGACCGTCCTGCAGCTCTCCGTTGCCGGCAAAGGCGAAAACGTCATCGTGACGATCCCCAAGGATCGTGGGATTCTTATGGACACGGTCGAGCCCGCACCCGGCGCCGTCTGCACGGACCCGGTGCAAACCTATCTGGACCTGTCGGCCGCCGGCGAACGCGGCCGGGAGGCCGCGGAGTATTTAAGGCGGGAGCAGCTGAAATGGCCGAGTTAGATAAAAAAGAACCGCATTCCGCGGCCGACTATGACGACCGCACGACGCATGCGGTCAAGAGCGTGCTGATTGAGATCGGACAGATCCTCGGAAGCTTCCAGGGGAGATTTGCGATTGTCGGCGGAGCCGTGCCATGGCTGCTGCTAGACAACGCGGACATGCCCCATGTGGGTACTCTGGACGTGGATCTAGGCCTTGATGCGGAGGCGCTGGGCGACGGGGAGTATGCAACGCTCGTCGAAGCGCTGCGAGGCAACGGCTACGAGCAGCGGGGAGAACTCAGGCGGTTTCAGTTGGTGCGGCAGGTTCCCGCAACCGATGAGGGCGCGCCCATCGACGTCATCGTGGACTTCCTCATGCCGCGGGAGGCTGAGATCATGAAGAACAAGCCGCCGCTTATCGAAAATTTCGCGGTGCAGCGGGCGGACGGGGCCGAACTGGCGCTGCACTTCTATGAGATGGTGGCGATAGAGGGTGCGATGCCCGCAGGCGGCAGAAACCGGGTCGAAGTGGCCGTATGCTCCATTCCCGCCCTGCTCGCAATGAAGGGGCATGCTCTAAATGGTCGCTACAAGCAGAAGGACGCTTACGATGTCTACTACTGCGTTCGCAACTACCCTGGAGGCATAGCTGCCCTGGCGGACGCCTGCCGACCGATACTGGGGCATGCAAGCGGCGAAGGGGGATACCGGCACATCGCTCAGAAATTCAACGCCGTGGATGCATACGGCCCCACGTGCGTCCGGCGGTTCGTACAGGACACGGCGATTCTGGGTGAGCGCTCGGCCGATCAGTGGCAACAGGACGCCTTCGGGCAGGTCAGCGCCTGGCTCACCGCCTTGGGGTTGATCAGATAGGCACTATTTAAATCTATCGTCTAGCATGTGTGCGCGGCTACGTGGCAATTGGAATCGGCAGAATTGCGGCCTGGCGATCGATTCTCAGCGTGCGTCCATCGGCGCTGATGAATGCGGGACACTCGGGCCAAAGGGAGCGGATTGTTCGAAGCCATTGTTCCAACATCGCGCGGAATCGGCTGGGGCGAGAGTATTCGACGCAGCCGAACTGCTTGGTAAGCCCGAATGGGCCAAACAACGGGATGATCTCCGGTCCCTTTGCTACGAAACAGCGATAGCTGAGCCACATGAACAGATCCAGTAGCGCCGGCGCCGCGGCGAGGACCTTAATTGCTTCGAGATCGGCCGGGATCGGGTGACCGGAGATCTCAGCGTAGAACTCATCGGTAAGCGTGATGACATTTTCGCCGGCGGGGCCTTCCGAGGAGCGGCTGTACCAAATCTCAGCCTCGCGGAGAAAATTGAACCGGCTACGATGAACGACGGTTGCCGTTGAGCGGTTCGACTCCGTTGAGAAGAATATCGTCGCGCCGAAGATGCGCTCGAATGCGCCGACGATCCGGCGATACTCCTTCCCTCCTTTCGCCATGCCAAAGCAATCGAGCATCTCTGCGGCGGAACGAAAGTGGACGACCTGGCTTTTCAGGCGCACGGCCAGAGTCGCGAGAAAAATGAGGACCAGCCGGTCCTGTCCAAATGGCAAACCGAATTGAGGGTGTCCGGTGATTTGCAGGAGGAAGTTCCCGTTCCGGCGCTCGAAGAGGAACTGGTCCGGCGGCGGCTTCCGGACGGGGAGACCGCAAAGTATGAAAGGGCGGGAAGTGAATGCAAGCGACTGCTGTCCGTTCTCCCGATTGGAGCGGACCAAAGCAATTCCGTCCGCCTGCTTGAGCCGATAGCGCGATACAACGAACTCGCCGTGCGTCTCGCGCAGGACGTCACCGGCTCTTGCCAGACCTCGGTTTTCGGAGCATACTTGCCCCATGGATCACCTCTGTGGAAGGCAATCCGGTGCTCTTGGCGACACATCCTAAACGGGTCGAATTTTGTACTCCGATTACTCCGTTAAGGCGCGTTTTCGGGTACAACGTGAAAACTCAGCGTATTTCGATGGTCAGGATTTACGCCATGGACGCAGAAGTTCTTTATTTCCAAATGACGCGCAAGTTCCCAAGCTGAACGTCGTGGGTTCGAGTCCCATCTCCCGCTCCATTTAAAATCAATCGGTTGCAGGCATTTTGAATCGCAATCGGAGTCATGGGAAGGCCCGTTTTGTGGCAGTTCTGCGAACGTTCTGGTTTTGCATCCGGCAGTAGAATTGAGCCGGCAGGAAAACTGTTCCATGCCCACTGCGCCTCACAAGCTGCTTTGTGATCACCCGCGATCGAGTGATCGGACACTTGGCCTTTCTATCGAAGGTCCAGAGTCACGAAGAGGAATCGATTCGGCGGCGGTTTGCGGACGGGTAGACCGCACAGAAGGATAAAGTGGCGTAAGGTGGAGACGCCCGCTCGCTCGAGTGCAATTGGATAGAGCCCTGACGTGTGCCCGGTGGCGAGGAGGGAAAACTGTCGCGCCACGCCAAGGGTGTGATTAGGATCCGAATTGTCGATCCTGCAGCAGCGCCTGGGTTCACCTGGTTCGAAAACCGCGGCGAACTCTCCCGCCCCAATGAATGGCGCAAAGGCTCCGCCGCCTCTACGCCAAAATGCCTTTCACCACGACACCGTGCACATCGGTCAACCGGAAGTCACGCCCCGCGTGCCGGTAGGTGAGCCGCGTGTGATCGATGCCCAGCAGATGCAGAATGGTGGCGTGAAAGTCGTGGAAGTGAACCATGTCCTTCGCCACGGTCGCGCCGTACTCGTCGCTCTCGCCATAGGTGATTCCCGGTTTCACACCGCCGCCAGCCATCCACGACGTAAACGCCGGCGCGTGATGCTCGCGCCCGATGCCGTCGGCCTTCGCCAAAAACGGCGTCCGGCCAAACTCCGATGTCCACACAACGAGCGTGTCGTCCAACATCCCGCGCGACTGTAAATCGCGTAACAACGCCGCAATCGGCTGATCCACGTTCTTCGCCATTCCGACATGCGTCATGATGTCGAAGTGCGCGTCCCAGTTCTTGTTCAAGTCCGATCCCGAATCAATCAGTTCGATGAACCGCACACCGCGTTCGGCCATTCGCCGTGCCACCAGACATTGCCACGCAAACCCCTTCGTCGAACCCCGCTCAAGCCCATACAGCTTCAGCGTTGCGTCTGTTTCCTTCGACAAGTCGAACACCTCCGGCGCCTCGGTTTGCATGCCAAACGCCGTTTCGAGCGAACGCACGCGCGCCGCCAAATTGCCATCTGACTCGCGTCCACGCAAATGCCGTCGATTGAATTCGGCCAGCAGATCCAATTCGCGGCGCTGCAACTCCGGCGTTGCCGCCCGCCGTGTCATATTCGGGATCGGTTCCCCGCCCGGCACCACGCGCATCCCCTGGTGAGCGGCTGGCAGAAAATCGGATCCCCAAATCTGTCCTCCCCCATAGGGCAGATGGGGAGCGATCACAACGAACGAAGGCAGATTCTTGTTGAACGTGCCGAGGCCATAGCTGACCCACGAACCAATCGAAGGCCGCGAAAAGTTGTTCTGCCCTGCGTGAATCCCTAGCGTTGCGCCAAAATGATCGCCGTCATCGTTCTTCATTGAGCGAATCACCGTCAGCATATCGGCGCATTCGCCCACGTGCGGAAAGAGTTCACTGACTTCCAGTCCGCTTTGTCCGTACTTCTTGAACGCGAACTTCGACTTCACCAGAAACTGTTTATTTCGGAACGTTTTTCCGTGATCAGCGGTCAGCTTTGGCTTCGGATCAAACGTATCGACGTGGGAGACACCTCCCGTCATGTAGAGAAAAATCACCCGCTTCGCCTTGGGGGGGAAATGCGGCGGCTTCGGCGCCATCGGATCGTCCGCGGGCGCAGCCATCATCTCGCTCATCAACCCCGGAAGTGCCAAGCCGGCTCCGGCCAACGATCGAAGGGCAAAGCGTCGATTCGTCATCATTACTCCACGAACAGGAATTCGTTGCTCGCCGCCAGCGCGCGCAGATAAGAAGCCAGTGCTTCGGAAGGCGATATGCGCAACGACGCCAGATACGTCGATGCCAAGTCGATCTCTTCCGCTGAAGGCGCCCGGCCCAGCAACGTTCGATGCGCTCTGGCAAGCATCTGCTTCTGCGGCAAGCCCTCTTTCAACAGCCGCTCAGCCCACGCTTTGGAACGCGCATGGACGAACTCGGCATTCATCGAATACAAGGCCTGCACAGGCGAAATCGTCAATGGACGCTGCGCCACGCTGATTGCCGGATCAGCGCCGTCAAACATGCCAAAGTAGGGATGCCGCTGAATCCGCTGCGTCATCACGTAGACACCACGGCGGTTCGATTCGTACACGTCGGAGAACGGCCCGTGCTGCATGTAGATCCAGGTGGCCATGTGGGGAAACGGATGCGGCCCAGGCGCGCCCCACTCCATCTCGCCGCTGGCGGCGAGCAGCGAATCGCGAATCTGTTCGGCGTCCAGACGGCGCCGCGCATACTTCCAGAAGAACTCGTTGGCGCCGTCCGCGGCGGCGCTCGCCGCCGGACCCTCACTGGCCAACTGATACGTCATAGAGTTCATTAGCAACCGGTGCATCGCCTTGATCGACCAGCCTGACTCCACAAAGCGGGCCGCCAAATAGTCCAACAATTCCGGGTGCGTAGGCGCCGCTCCACGCTTTCCGAAATCGCTCGGCGTCGATACGATTCCGCGTCCGAAGTGATACTGCCAGAGGCGGTTCACCATGACGCGCGGCGTCAATGGATTCGCCGGATCGGTCAGCCACCGCGCCAGTTCCAGACGGCCACTGTTCTTTGTGTCCTGTACGGTTTGGCCGCCGAGTATCGAAAGAAATCCGCGAGGCACCTCTTCGCCCAACTGCTTGTGATCGCCGCGAATCTGAATCTTGGCGTGGGCCGGCGACGCACCTTCGGCCATCGCATAGGCCATCTCCACATTCGGCATGTTCGCCAACAGCGGCGCGCGTTGCGCTTTGGTCTGCTCGATCTCGTCGAGAATGTGTTGCAGCGTGCGGTTCTTATCGCCTTTGTCAACGTAGGCGCGCTTCTCGCCTTCCAGCTTCCCGATTCGTCCACTCAGCTTGTATATTTCAGCCAGGTACGGCTGCATAACCTTCTCGTACTCGGACGGCACACGAGCGATCAAATCGCGCTGGCGGTGATTCTTCTCCGAACCAGGAAACGGGTACCGGCTGGAGGAAAAGATCCCATACATGGCATAGTAGTCGCGATTCGAAATGGGATCGAACTTGTGATCGTGACAGCGCGCGCAGGCGACTGTCAGGCCCAGCACCGCCTTGCTGACGTTGTCCACAGTGTCGTCATAGGTCATGTGCCAGTACAACGTCGGATCGACATTGAAACGCCGGGAACTGGCGAGGTAGCCGGTCGCCACAATCTGCTCCCATCGCTGGTCCTCGTTCACCGACGGCAGCAGGTCGCCCGCCAACTGTTCCCGCAGAAAAACATCGTACGGCTTGTCTTTGTTGAACGCCGCGATGACGTAATCGCGGTACTTCGCCGCTTGCGGAATCGGATAGTCCGATGCATCGCCCGCCGTATCAGCGTAACGCGCAACGTCCATCCAATGCCGCCCCCATCGCTCGCCGTAGCGCGGCGAATCAAGCAAGCGGTCGACCAGCTTCGCAAACGCGTTCGGCGATTTATCGCCCATAAACTGATCGATCTCATCCGGCGAGGGCGGCAGACCCAGCAGGTCGTAGGACGCCCGCCGGACCAGCGCCAACTTCGATGCTGCGCTTGCGGGCGTAATTCTCTTCTCGTCCAGCTTCGCCAACACGAACGCATCAACGGGATTCCGCGACCATGCCGCGAGGCGCGCCTTCGGCGGCGCCGTCTTCTTCACCGGTTGAAACGACCAGAACGCTCGTTGTTGCGGCGTGATCTGATAGGCAGGTCCCTTCGAGACCGTGACGGATTCCTTTGCCGGCCACACGGCGCCATCGCGTACCCATGTCGCTAAATCGCGAATTTCGTCATCCCCCAAACGCCCCGCCGGCGGCATTTTTGGGCGCCCTTCGGCGTGCCGGGCGACCTGCAAGAGCAGACTCTCTTCCGGCTTACCCGGCACAATAGCCGGCCCGGATTTCCCGCCCTTGAGTACGTCCGCACGTGAGTCCAAACGCAATCCGCCGCTTTGTACAGCCGTGTGGCAGGCGTAGCAATTGCCAGCTAATACGGGCCTGATCTTGGATTCAAAGAACGCTTCCGGACTATCCTGTCCGTACGCCGCCAACGCCGCCATCAGGAATAGGGTTCGCATCGCAGTCAAAACTACAATCAACGATACCTCAACCGGTACCGATCGAACGCGCGGCTCTATGCATTCCGGAGCGCGCCGCCGGCGACGGGCTGGCGCTTCTCGTTGGCGATCGACCGCATCAATCCATCCTCGATCATTAGGATCCGATCGGCCGCGTGCGCCAGCCGCTCATCGTGCGTGACCATGACGAATGCGATGCCAATCTCGCTGCTCATCTGGCGCATGAGGCGGAACACCTCCTCGCCGGAATGGCTGTCGAGATTGCCAGTCGGTTCGTCGGCCAGAACGATGCGGGGACGATTGGCGAGCGCACGCACGATGGCACAACGCTGATTCTCTCCGCCGCTCATCGTATCCGGATACTTATCGAGTTTCCCGCCCA